>JAUXDV010000089.1 GCA_030620735.1 Gammaproteobacteria bacterium | reverse complement strand
ACCATTGCCACTGTCGCACCGGCAATAAAATCGGCCTTCAATGTAGGGACGTTTGTCAGATTAGGCAGCCAGGAGAGGAACGGAACAAAGCGTCCGGGAATACTGAGCAATAAATCCATTAACCACTTCACAAAACGCACCTTTTTTAATTTTTAAAGGAAAAAAACCGCTGACCAGACCACAGAAGCTGAATAATTAATCTCTCTATCACAGCCATAACATATTAGTATATACGAATATTGATCAATATTCACCAGAAATATGCGGGTTTTCCATTAGATTTTGTCAATCAGGTTTTTTTCAGTACGGAAGAGATTGAGTTACTGCGCATTGCCCGTTGGTTATTGCGCTCTAAGGAGTTGTCCAAAAATAAGTTGCCCATATCGCGCAGTCATGTTGTTCGTATTCAAGGCGCAGCAAGGGGCGCATAGCAGCGTTATGTAACTCTTGCTGGAACGCAGAAGACGAACAACAGGGCAAGCAGGATCGGGAAGTTATTTTTGGACAACGACTAAGATTAAATCGGTGGGGGTAAGCACCAGCGCATCCAGCACGAATCGGTCCTGTTTTATACTTTTTCAGCACCACACATCCGGAAAACCAGGATTTTTTGCTGCACATCACGCCAAAAGCAGCAATACCGTGATAAGATGGCGGATTATTTTATATCGAACAACGCATTTAGATGGCAAAAGAAGATTTTATCGAAATGGAAGGCACCGTCACCGACACCCTTCCAAACACAACTTTTCGTGTTGAACTTGAAAATGGTCATGTCGTTACCGCCCATATCTCCGGAAAAATGCGTAAGCACTACATCCGCATTCTTACCGGAGACAAGGTTACTGTACAGCTGACTCCCTACGACCTGAGCAAGGGCCGTATCACTTATCGTGCTCGCTGAGCGGCTTTTCCGTTTTCTGCTTGCTGAGTACTTCAAACTCCAGTTCGTCCGCTGGCCGGCTGATTTTCACGCTGCCTCCTGAAGAGAGCTTTCCAAACAACAGCTCTTCGGCCAGCGGCTTCCTGATTTTTTCCTGAATCAGCCGCTCCATCGGGCGGGCGCCCATTTTCGGGTCATAGCCCTCTTTGGCAAACCACTCCCTGACCTCCTGCCCGATGGTTAAGCTGACATCTTTCTCCGCCAGCTGCTGCTCCATTTCAAACAGGAATTTGTCAGCTACTTTGCTGATAGACTCTTCATCCAGTGAGCCAAACTGCACCACGGCATCCAGCCTGTTGCGGAACTCCGGCGTGAAATATTTTTTCAGCACCTCCATGCCGTCACTGGAGTGGTCCTGCGCGGTGAAACCGATTGACGCCCGGCTCATCTCCTGTGCTCCGGCATTGGATGTCATGACCATCACCACGTTGCGAAAATCCGCCTTGCGGCCATTGTTATCGGTGAGAGTTCCATGATCCATGATCTGCAACAGCAGGTTAAAGACATCAGGATGCGCTTTCTCTATCTCGTCGAGCAATAACACAGCATGCGGATGCTTGTTGATCTCTTCGGTCAGCAAACCGCCCTGATCATAGCCGACATACCCCGGAGGCGCACCGATCAGGCGCGAGACAGTATGGCGCTCCATATATTCAGACATATCAAAGCGCACCATCTCCATGCCCATGATGCGCGCCAGCTGACGCGTCACCTCGGTCTTGCCCACACCTGTCGGCCCGGTAAACAGAAAAGAGCCTACCGGCTTCTGTTGTGAACCCAGTCCGGAGCGATTCATGATGATGGATGATGAGAGTTTCTCGATCGCCTCATTCTGGCCATAGATAACCCTTTGCAGATCCCTTTGCAAATGACGCATGGTGTCGGAATCCGACTCGGATACTTTGCGCGACGGGATGCGCGCAATTTTCGCCACGATCTCCTCAACTTGAGAGACTCCGATGGTCTCAGGCTTCTCTTCATCGCTCTGCAGCTGTGTATAGGCGCCGGACTCATCGATGACATCGATCGCCTTGTCGGGAAGATGGCGTTCATTGATATATTTGTCAGAAAGCTCTGCGGCCGCCACCAGGGCTTCATTGCTGTATGTGATGCCGTGATGCTCTTCAAAACGGCTCTTGAGGCCCTTCAGAATATCGATCGTCTCCTCGACGCTCGGCTCATTGATATCAATCTTCTGGAACCGGCGCGCCAGCGCACTATCCTTCTCGAAAATGTTACGAAATTCCGTGTAGGTGGTTGAGCCGATACAGCGCAACTCACCTGAAGCCAGCGCCGGCTTGAGCAGGTTCGATGCATCCATGGTTCCACCTGAAGCAGAGCCGGCGCCGATGATGGTGTGAATCTCATCGATAAAAAGCATGGTGTTCGGCTGTTGTTTCAAATCAGCCAGCACCGCCTTGAGACGCTCTTCAAAATCACCCCGGTATTTTGTTCCCGCCACCAGCGAGCCAAGATCCAGTGAATAGATCACCGCACCGGCGAGTACTTCGGGTACCTCCCCGTCCACAATCTTTTTTGCCAGACCCTCTGCAAGCGCAGTTTTACCGACTCCGGCCTCCCCGACCAGCAGGGGATTGTTCTTGCGGCGACGGCACAAAATCTGTATCGCACGTTCGGTTTCGAGCGCGCGTCCGATGAGCGGGTCGATGCGGCCCTGCGCCGCCTCTTCATTGAGATTGATTGCAAACTGCTGCAACGGAGATTTTTTGGGTGCATCCTCTTCGGCCTCGACATCCTGCATATCCTCGAGCAATTCACGCTCGATATCATCAGCCATCAGCCTGGGGATGCCATGAGAGATGTAATTCACAACGTCGAGACGCGTGATCTCCTGTAACCCCAGAAGATAGACAGCCTGTGACTCATGCTCGCCAAAGATCGCAACCAGCACATTGGTGCCGCTCACCTCCCGCTTACCTGACGACTGCACACTATAGACAGCACGTTGCAATACGCGTTGAAAACCCAGCGTCGGCTGCGGGTCCCGCTCCTCCTCTTCCGGAACCAGAGGTGTTGTTTCACCGAGAAAGTCCGTGATCGAGGAGCGCAGTTCATTGATACGCGCGCCGCAGGAAAGCAGCACTTCAACTGCAGAAGGATTGTCGGTCAATGCCAGCAGCAGATGCTCCACCGTCATAAATTCATGACGCTGCTCATTTGCCCAGCTAAAGGCCTGATTGAGAGTATTTTCGAGCTCGGTATTCAACATGCTATTCTCATATTTTGCTATTGGTGCACGTATGAAATTCAGGCGTCGTCACGCCTCCTCCATGGTGCACATCAACGGGTGCTGACTCTCCTTGGAATAACTGTTCACCTGCATCACCTTGGTCTCGGCGATATCACGTGTAAACACTCCGCAAACTCCCTTTCCACGGGTATGAACATGCATCATGATCTGGGTTGCGCGCTCACTGTCGAGGCGGAAAAAACGCTGCAGTATCTCCACGACGAACCCCATCGGCGTATAGTCATCGTTGAGCAGCACCACCTTGAACATCGGCGGCTTGTGTAGCTTCGGCTTCTTCTCCAGCGTAGCGAGGTCATGATCTGAATGGTCTTGTTGTGACATAACTTAATAGATAGTGCGTTTTGAGTAAATTTTCAAGCTTTTGATCGAGTATTGGTTCTCTATGCTAGCATTTTTCTACATACATCGAGAAATATCATCTCTAATTTGACCTTTTCACAAATCAAGTTATACTTCCACAAAAATAGACTAGTTTTCAAGAAGTAAGCTCACTTTTCATCATGTTTTTCATGTCTTGGAAATAGAATGAGCATGAGTCCAGTCACATATGGCAACCATAATTAACAAGCAGCAGCGGAGTACAATTATGCCAACAGGCACAGTCAAATGGTTCAACAACAGAAAGGGATACGGATTCGTCGTTCCTGATCAGCAGGCGGAAGAGGATGTCTTCATCCACTACTCATCCATCGAGATGGAAGGCTTCAAAACTCTCAGCGAGGGGCAAAAAATTAACTTTGAACTCTCTGACGGCCCCAAGGGACTGCACGCAACCAATATCACAGATCTGATCTGACAAGTTCTGATCGCCGGAAAGTGAAAAAGCCCGCAAATGCGGGCTTTATTGTCATTGCGAGGAGCGCAGCGACGCGGCAATCTAGACGGCCTCGTTACAAATTCGTTTCGCTCGCAAAAACAGCTTACGTTAACGCCATTCACCGATGTCCCGATTAATCCTGTTCAACAAACCCTACCAGGTGCTGAGCCAGTTTACCGATGGCGCAGAACGCCAAACCCTGGCGGACTACATCAATATCCCTGCGGTTTATGCCGCCGGTAGGCTCGATCGCGACAGCGAAGGCCTGCTGCTGCTCACCGACGACGGCAAGTTGCAGCAACGCCTCAGCAATCCGCGTCACAAAACCTGGAAAACCTACCTGGTGGAAGTTGAGGGCGTTCCTCAAGCAGCGCAAGTCTCCCGCCTGCAACATGGAGTTACGCTCAAGGACGGCCCCACGCTGCCGGCAAAGGTACGTATGATCAATGAACCGGCCAACCTGTGGTCCCGCCATCCGCCGGTGCGTTTTCGACAATCGATACCCACCAGCTGGCTGGAAATAAAAATCAGGGAGGGGCGCAATCGCCAGGTAAGGCGCATGACTGCGGCGGTCGGCCTGCCGACATTGCGGCTGATCCGCACGCAAATTGGAGAGTGGAAATTAGAGAGGCTTCTGCCCGGGGAGTGGCGAGAGATAGAACTCTGAAGCATTCAGCAAGGAGGCGTGAACCGTTATAAAACAAAAGCCCCCAGCTAACGATTTCCCGTCAGTGAGGGCTAATACAGAGAGTGGTCTCAAATCTCGAGACTACCTCTATGCTTACAATTACTTGACCATCTTACCAACAAGATGAATCACAACGATACGCTCTTTCGACATGCCTTCTGCAGTCGTAGCGACAGCTTCTGATTTACCCATTCCGGTAACAACGATCTTGTCGGAAGGAATATCAGATTGCGCCGCGATGTGGTCAGCAACAGACTGGGCGCGCGCTTCAGACAACTTCTGGTTATGCTCCTCGGAGCCTCTCTTGTCGGTATAGCCGGTCACTTCGATATCAAAGACCTGGGTCTTGTGGCCGCGATACTTGTTGATGCGTTCGTTGATGATGCCCTGGCCATCTTTTGAAAGCACTGCGCTATCGGTCTTGAACATGATTCCTGCTTTCAGGGTGATGGTGTCATCAATTGTGGTTGTCATGCTTGACGCAGTCTTGTTGACTGTCATATGCAGATCATCTTTCTCGGCAACTGCCGTTCCGGCAATTCCCATGCCCATCATCAACGCAATCGCTGATACAGAAACCATCTTCACAACTCTATTACTCATTTCAGTTTTCCTATTTGGTAGTCATTAGGTAGATTAATTGCTGTCATGGAGAACAGCAACAGAATCCTGCAATCTCAGAGGAAGCGCAGAATGAACTGCACTCTATATTATTTAGTCTCATGAGGCAACATGATTTGAATCAAAAAATCTGCCATTATTTCAAGAAAATTCAGCCCTCAAAATAGCAGCGGGGGAAATGATATAATTTTCACTTTCCCAATTCGAGCACTTTTCATGGAACTCAGCACTCTCACAGCCATCTCACCTGTCGACGGACGCTATGGCGAAAAAACTGCGGCATTACGCGCTATTTTCAGCGAATATGGCCTGATTCGCTATCGCGTACTGGTTGAAGTGCGCTGGCTGCAGGCTCTGGCGGCTGATGAGGAGATCGCCGAAGTACCCGAGCTGAGTAACGATGCCCTGAATTTTCTCAACAGCATCGTTGACAACTTCTCGGAAGCAGATGCCAGACGCGTCAAGGAGATCGAGCGCACCACCAACCATGACGTCAAGGCGGTCGAATATTTTTTCAAGGAGAAGATCAGCGATACTCCCGAGTTGATGGCTGTCAGCGAATTCATTCACTTCGCCTGCACCTCGGAGGACATCAACAACCTGTGCCATGCAATGATGCTGCGTGACGGACGCGACCAGGTGCTGCTGCCGGAGCTGGAGAAAACCATCGCAGCCATCAACGCCCTGGCGCATGAACATGCCGCGCAACCGATGCTGTCGCGCACCCATGGACAGCCAGCCTCGCCAACCACCGTCGGCAAGGAGATGGCCAACGTGACGGCGCGTCTGCGCCGCCAGCAACAACAGATGCTGAGTGTGCCGCTGCTCGGAAAGATCAACGGCGCCGTCGGCAACTACAATGCCCACCTGTGCGCCTACCCGCACAAGGATTGGGCGGCGTTTGCACAGGACTTCGTGGAGTCTCTGGGACTGCAATGGAATCCCTACACGACCCAGATCGAGCCGCATGACTATATTGCGGAACTCTTCGATGCGGCCGCCCGCAGCAACACCATCCTGATCGACTTCTGCCGCGATGTGTGGGGCTATATCTCGCTGGGCTATTTCAAGCAAAAGACAATAGCGGGAGAGGTTGGCTCCTCCACCATGCCGCACAAAGTCAACCCGATCGATTTCGAAAATGGCGAAGGAAACCTGGGGATCGCCAATGCCATTTTTGGCCATCTCGGGGCCAAACTGCCCATCTCCCGCTGGCAGCGTGACTTGAGCGACTCCACGGTATTAAGAAATCTGGGTGTCGGCATCGGCCATACCCTGATCGCCCTGCAGTCCATACTGCGAGGCATTGGAAAACTCGAGGTCAATGCACAGAAACTTGCCGATGACCTGAAGCAGAACCAGGAGGTCCTTGCCGAGCCGATACAGACAGTGATGCGCCGTTACGGCATCGACAAGCCCTATGAAAAGCTCAAGGAGCTGACCCGCGGCCATCGCATCACCGAAGAGCAACTGCTGGAGTTTATTGGCACGCTGGAGATTCCGCAGGAGGCGAAAGCAGAGTTGTTGAAACTGACGCCTATGACCTACATTGGCAATGCCGTGTCACAAGCCAAGGCAGTGAAGTAGTAGATCGCCCCCACAAAAAAAGCCGCGCAATGCACGGCTTTTTCTTTCAGGACAAAACCTATATCCTGAAAACCCGTAGGTCAGAGATCACTCGACATGAATCTCTACGCGACGGTTGAGTTGACGGCCAGCGTCAGTCTCGTTGGTGGCAACCGGATTGCCTTCGCCCATGCCAGTCGCGTTGATCTTGCTTGGATCGGCGCCCAGACCAACCAGATAGTCAACAGTCGATCGTGCACGACGATCTGAAAGACCCATGTTGTACTCTTCCGAACCCTTGCTGTCGGTATGCGCAGCAACATCGATGCGGCTGTAGTTCATGCCCATTGCCTGTCTGGCAACTTCATCCAGCTGAGTCGCCAGTTCAGGACGGATGGTTGCCTTGTCGAAGTCAAACAGGCCTGTGCCGCTGAAGACGAAGTTCAGCTCATGGCATGTTGGCAGGCCGTAAGAGACTTCCCAGCACTCATCGTAGTTGTTGACTACAACTTCGCCTTGAGAATCAGAAAGATATTCTGCAGCAGATGCTGACAGAGGTGTAATTGCAACTGCTGCGACCAGACTCAGCGGCGCCATCATTGCGATCAGTTTTTTGTTTACTTGTGACATAGTAAATCCCCGTACTTTTTTATGTTAGAAACGATATTGTTTCTTTAGAAGTGGAGGCATTATACATCAATTACCAACCAACTTCCAATCAATTATAGACCAAAAAAAATGAATGTACATCATTATTTTAGTACT
>JAUXDV010000087.1 GCA_030620735.1 Gammaproteobacteria bacterium | reverse complement strand
GAATACGTGGAAATGAACAGCCAGCCGTAGGGTGCAATAAGCGCAGCGCATGGTGCCCTGCTCATGCGGCGCAATGCTCTGTCGTTTATTGCGCCCTACGCCTGGAGATTGCCGCAGTCGCTTAGGCTCCCTCGCAATGACATCTGTGTTTATCTGTGTGCATCTGTGGATAAAAAAGGGCTGGTCACAACTCAAAATAGAACAGCAGTGTGCGCTGCACCAAAGAGTTATTGTCGTCACTGACCATGAAGAACCGCTCTCCCCTGTGGCGCGTCAGGCCTTCAAAATTATCCAGCGCCCAGCCTTTGCTGGAGTTCAGCGAGGTGACAACCCTGAGTTCCAGCTTTCCCTCCGCTGAAAACCATCCCTCTTTGAGGGTCACGATCAACGGGCTCATGAATGAGTGCCAGGCGCGCTCCATAAACAGGATGCGGCCGTCCGGCAGGGCCTCCATTGCGGTCACGCCATTGCCTTTATGCTTCTCCATGTAATACTCCCAGCTCTCTCCGTTCAAGGCGTAGAGCCGCTGGTTGTTCCTGCCTTTCATCGGACGCTGGGCAATGGTCAGTATGCCTTTTTCAGGATGCAGGGTGACGGCCTCGAGCATCTGGTTGGTCGTGCGGTAGTTTTTTACATGGGTCAATATCGGTGGCAGAGCATAAGTCTCGATAAATTTTCCATGTGGTGTAAAGCGGATGATCTGCGGAACCTTTTCAAAAGAGACGACCAATTCGGAGTCTCCCCGAATGCCATTGTCAGCATTGATGACAAAAGCGCCTTCAGAATCCCTGTGTTTTCCCTTGAGACGTTTGCCGTGCTTGTTGCGTAACTTGTAAGTGGCGGCCAGTTCGACTGAAACCAGCTTGCCTTTATCGAAGGCGGGCCGCAAATGATGCAGGAGTCCCTTATCCGTCACACCATAGAGCAGTTCCTCATCCTGATCCCATGCCAGCGCCGAAATCCCGGTGATGTGAATGTCATCGCTACTCTTTGTGTTGAGCTTGACCACTCCCAGCGGCCTGATTCCCTGCGTCTCCCTGGCAAAATTGATCGTTGTCGGCGTTGAGATGTTCTCAGCCTGCGTGAGCTGCATCACCAATAGTAGAATCAACATCCCGACAGGGCGGAAAAATCGATTCATTACTCGAACACCCCGATATCACCAAGACCCACGCGCACCACCTCGGGTATCTCATCTTCCATCAGCACCACGGTGGTCGGTTCGATGCCGCAGTAGCCCCCATCGATGATCAGATCGACCTGATGGCCGAGAATCTGGCGCATCTCATAGGGGTCTGTCAACGGCATGTCATCGCCCGGAAGCATCAGGGTGCTGCTCATCAGGGGTTCATTGAGTCTCTCCAGCAGCGCCAACGCAATCGGGTTATCCGGAACACGAATGCCGATGGTTCTACGCCTGGGATGCTGCAGTCTGCGCGGCACCTGCTTGGTTGCCTTGTGAATAAAAGTATAGGGACCTGGCGTGAGACTCTTGATGAGCCGGTAGTGGCTGTTGCTGACCTTCGCATAGAGTGCGATTTCTGAGAGATCGCGGCACATCAGCGTAAAGTTATGTTTGTTATCCAGCTGACGAATAGAACGGATGCGGTCCATCGCCTTCTTATCGCCGGTATGGCATCCCAGCGCATAGCCTGAATCCGTTGGATAGATGATGACGCCGCCTGAGTGTATGATGTCGACAGCCTGGCTGATCAACCTCGGCTGTGGATTCTCCGGGTGAATCTGGAACAGTTGCGCCATCTGCTACTCCGGCTGTGATGGTGAGGAGCGAAACATCGCCAGCAGCATCAGCACGACGCCGACACTGATCGCGCTGTCCGCCACGTTGAAGGCGGGCCAGGACCATTGTTGGTAGTAGAGCAGCAAAAAATCGATCACATGTCCGTAGGCGATGCGATCGATCAGGTTGCCGACAGCGCCGCCGATGATCAGCGCCAGGGCGACCGCATTGATTTTTTCATGCGCAGGCAGGCGCTTTAACCAGACAACCAGGATAATCGTCACAACAGTTGAGAGAATGGTGAAGAACCAGCGCTGCCAGCCGCCGGCATCCGCCAGAAAGCTGAATGCAGCACCAGGATTGTAGGCAAGAGTCAGGTCAAAAAAGCCCTCGATGAGAGGCAGCCTGGCATGCAGCAGCAAATTGTTGTCGATCCACAGCTTGGTCAGCTGATCGATAACAATCACAGCAATCGATAACCACAACCATTTGAGCATCAGGCATACTTCCGCTGTTCGCCTTCGCCATCAATATTGGTGATGCAGCGGCCGCAAAGAGCAGGGTGCGTCTCATCACTCCCCACATCTTCTACGTGATGCCAGCAGCGTTCACACTTGGGCTGCTGTGAGGCTGCCACCATCACTTTTAGTCCTTCCAGCTCTGTATCGCGCGCCTCCTGCGGCACTTCACTCAGCAGTTTCGCCTGCGAAGTAATCAACACAAAACGCAGCTCCTCGTGCAACTGCGACAGCGCTGCATGCAGTTCAGCCTCGCAGTAGAGCGTCACCTCGGCATCCAGGGAGGAGCCGATGCCGCCCTCCTTGCGCAGCAACTCCAGCTCCCTGCCCACTGCAGAGCGGGCAGCCATGATCAGCCGCCACTGCTCAGCGCTGATCACATCGCCCTCAGTTAACTCAAAGAGTCCCTCATACCAGGTCTCGAGGAACACGGATTCACCACGCTCTCCGGGCAGGTGCAGCCACGCCTCGTCGGCCGTAAAACTCAGAATCGGCGACAACCAGCGCAGCAGCGCTTCGGCAATATGGTACATCGCCGTCTGGCTCGAGCGGCGCGCCACACTCTCAGCCTGGCATGTGTACTGTCTATCCTTGGTGACATCCAGGTAGAAGCCACCCATCTCGTTGATGCAGAAATTCTGGATTTTCTGGTAGATCAGGTGAAACTGGTACTCTTTATAGGCAGCGATGATCTCCTGCTGCAGCCTGGCGGCGCAATCCACGGCCCAGCGATCCAGCGGCAGCATCTCCTCAGCGGCAAGCAGATTTTGTGCCGGATCAAATCCATGCAGGTTGGAGAGCAGATAGCGCGTGGTGTTGCGAATACGGCGATAGGCGTCAGCCGTGCGTTTGAGAATCTCATCGGAGACGTTCATCTCGCCGCGATAATCTGTTCCCGCTACCCACAGGCGGATGATATCTGCGCCCAGGTTTTTCATCACCTTCTGCGGCTGCAGCACATTTCCAAGGGACTTGGACATCTTGTGTCCCTGGGCATCGACCGTGAAACCGTGCGTCAGCACCTCTGTGTAAGGCGCCCGTCCATACATCGCCGTGGATGTCATCAATGAAGACTGGAACCAGCCGCGATGCTGGTCAGAACCCTCCAGATAGAGATCCGCAGGAGAGCGCAGCTGCTCGCGCTGCTCCAGCACACAGGCATGGGAAACACCGGAGTCAAACCAGACATCCAGGGTATCCGTCACCTTCTCATAGTGTTCGCCATCATCTCCCAGCAGTTCCTCAGCCTGCATTGAAAACCATGCCTCGACACCCTGCTGTTCGACAGCCTGCGCCACCCTCTCGATGAGGTCAGTCGAGTCGGGATGCAGATCACCCGTCTGTTTGTGAACGAAGAGTGCAATCGGCACACCCCAGGTGCGCTGCCTTGAGATACACCAGTCCGGGCGCCCCTCGACCATGCCTTCGATGCGCGCCTTGCCCCATTCCGGCAGCCAATCGACCTTGCTGATCTCTGCCAGGGCAGCCTTGCGCAGTCCGCTCTTCTCCATGCTGATAAACCACTGCTGCGTAGCACGAAAGATAATCGGAGTCTTGTGACGCCAGCAGTGCGGATAGCTGTGCGTAACGCGCTCCATGTGCAGCAGCATATTCTTTTGTTGCAGCACCTCGATGACATGTTCGTTTGCCTTGAAGACATGCTCTCCGGCAAAGAGTTCAGTGCCCTCTTCGAAGACACCGTTGCCGCCAACCGGGTTATCGACAGCAAGGTCATATTTCTGCCCGACGACAAAGTCCTCGACACCATGACCGGGGGCTGTATGCACCGCGCCTGTACCTGCATCCAGGGTGACGTGCTCGCCCAGAATGATAGGAACCTGGCGTTCATAGAAGGGGTGCTGCAGTTGCAATCCCTCGAAAGCCGCACCGTTCGCATAGGCGAGCACATGATATTTTTCGATATTCCAGCGATCCATGGTCTCTTTGAGCAGACCCTCGGCAACCAGCAGACGCTCTTTGCCATGATCACTCTGGCACTGCACCACGACATATTCGATGCCCGGATTCAGCGCCACCGCCTGGTTGGCGGGCAGTGTCCAGGGAGTGGTCGTCCAGATCACAACAGATAAAGGACCCTCGCCATGATGATCCGGCACCGAGTGGCAGGCCGAAAACAGCGCCTCTTCATCGATGCAGCCAAAGCGCACATCGATCGCGTAGGACTCTTTATCCTGGTGCTCCACTTCTGCTTCAGCCAGGGCCGACCCGCAGTCGGTGCACCAGTGGACCGGCTTGTAACCCTTTTCCAGGTGGCCATTGGCAACGATCTTTCCCAGCGAGCGAATGATGTTGGCTTCATACAGGTAATTCATGGTGAGGTAGGGATTGTTCCACTCCCCGAGTACACCGAGACGCTTGAAATCTTCACGCTGTCCGTCGACCTGCTTGCCTGCATAGGTGCGGCACGCCTTGCGAAACTCTGCGGCAGTCACTTTGCGCCCGGGCTTGCCGACCTTCTTCTCCACCTGCAATTCGATCGGCAGGCCGTGGCAATCCCAGCCCGGCACATAGGGCGCATCGAAGCCATCCAGGGTGTGGCTTTTGATAATAATATCTTTCAGCACCTTGTTGACCGCATGGCCGATATGAATCTGGCCATTGGCATAGGGGGGGCCATCATGCAGTATAAATTTCGGGCGGCCTGCACAGATTTCACGAATCTTCCCATAGAGATCGTTGTGTTCCCACTGATGCAGCATATTCGGCTCGCGCTGAGCCAAATTCGCCTTCATCGGAAAACCGGTTTTAGGAAGATTGAGGGTCTCTTTATAACTCTTTGTCACTGTCTCTGTTCCAGTTGTATTTCGTCTGTTTTCGTCGGGGAAAAGCCCCCTGACCTATCCCGATCTATCCATAGAAAAACAATCTCTACCACGAAAGTCACGAAAAACACGAAAAAAAACAGACGTATGCGTTTTCGTGTTTTTCGTGACTTTCGTGGTAAATTATTTTTGCTCGTGGATGCGCCGAGCCTGCTGCGAGTCTATGGCGATTTGCTTACGCAGTTCTTCAAATGAATCAAATTTCATCTCGTCACGGATGCGGGAGACAAACTCCACCCCCACATGCGCTCCATAGATGCTGCGGTCGAAATCGAACAGATGCACCTCCAGCAGAAAGCGGGGATCACCCTCCACTGTCGGCCGGTTGCCGATATTGGCGACACCGGGCAACGCCTTGTCGTCAACCCCATGCACTGTTACAGCATAGACACCGCGCAGCGGACTGACCGGACGATGCAGCTGGATATTCAGGGTTGGAAATCCGATGGTGCGGCCGCGTTTGTCACCATGGGAAACCCGCCCGCAGATCGTATAGGAACGTCCCAGAAGTTTTGACGCCGCCTGCAGATCACCGGCAACCAGCAGTTTGCGAATGCGCGTAGAACTGATGCGCTCACCACCGGCGGTGACGGTCTCTAGATCATCGACCTGAAAACCGAGATCACGACCCGCTTCATGCAACAGCCCCACGTCGCCGCAGCGGGCGCGGCCGAAACGGAAATCATCGCCTACATAGAGGTGCTGTATCCCCAGTCCCTTGACCAGAATTTCGTCAATAAAGGCTTCGGCGCCCATGGTCGCCAACCTGCGTCCAAACGGCAGCACCAGTACATAGTCGATGCCTGCGGCCTTGATAACCGTCAGCTTTTCACGCAGGCGTGTCAACCTGCTGGGCGCTTTCTGCGGCTGGAAATACTCCAGCGGCTGCGGCTCGAAGGTAATCACCGTTGCAGGCAATTCCAGAGCATCACCAACCTTGCGCAACTCTTCAAAGACAGCCTGGTGCCCCAGGTGCACGCCATCAAAATTACCGATAGTCGCCACGCAGCCATGGTGTTCGGTTCGAAGATTATGGAGACCGCGAATCAGTCGCATTTGCTACACCACAAGACTCGCTTGCAGGAAAAAAGGGGATTATATCAGTATCAACAAAGAGGACAGCTCTATTTTTACTTGACCTGCAAGGAACCACAAATGGAGAGAAATAGGGATGAATATGCCCCAGTTCCCCCGAACCCCCATCCCATGGGCTTATTCAGAGGCTTCCTATATCTCTGCTATCCATTGATATAGTGCTCGAGCTGCTCGATGATGAACTGCTGATCCGAGATTATCGCCTTGACCAAATCACCGATTGAGACAACGCCTATGACCTGGTTGTGATCCAGGATGGGCAAATGCCTGACGCGTTTGTCGGTCATCAGCGCCATACACTCCTCTGCGCTTTGGTGAAGGGTAGCGCATACGACATGGCTGCTCATGATCTCACTGACACTGGTCTCAGGAGATGAGCGTCCCTTCAGAAATACCTTTCGCGCATAATCCCTTTCTGAGATTACGCCTTTGAGTTCGCCGTCTTGCATCACTACCAGCGCCCCAACTTTCTTGTCAGACATCATTGTCAACGCATCGAAAACCGAATCCCCCGGTCTGATGGAGTAAATTTCGGCCCCTTTTGCTCCAAGAATATCTTTGACGAGTTTCACTGTTGATTCCTCCTTATTATTTTGAAGAGATAAACATCCCACAACTCGCGGAGACTACTCACTCAACAGCAATCGACGATGAATGGCATCCGGGTTGCAGAATGAATGCTTTGCATCAAGTATAAAGCAAATTCAAATTCCACTACAGTCTCAATGAGAATAGGAAAAAATCTATTTTTCAAGCAGTTGGCCTGAGTATAAAAAACTCAAACCTTGAATCTATCGATTTCTTGTCTATGCTTATAAGTATAACCACCAACGGGTGCAGCCCGACTTATAAAGGAGCAGCAAATGAACAATTCAATCGATACTTTCCCGAATGCCCCGGGCGACTGGGATCCTGAACAGGCTGAATCAACAGCCGCAGAGCAGGGCCTGACTCTTACTGATGATCACTGGGAGCTGGTGCGCGCCCTGCAGGAGTATTACAGCAAGGTAGAGCGGGCGAACCTTCGCCAGATCAAGGATGCGCTGGAAGAGAAGTTTCACGCCCAGGGTGGTGTGAAATATCTCTATGAGATCATTCCGGGCGGACCTGTTGCCCTGGGTTGCAAACTTGCAGGCCTGGATGTTCCCGCAGGCAGCATTGACCCCTCGTTCGGCAGTGTGGCTTAACAACAAGTTGGCAGAAAAAGAAAGTTGGCAGTTTGCAGTCGACAGTTGGCAGTGGTTAATTTCCTCGTTCCCATGCTCCTGCATGGGAATGCAGATCAGGCTTCGAATGAAACTCCGTATACATTCCCACCGGGGACGGTGGGAACGAGACACTCCCCTGCAAACCACCGACTGACGACTGCCAACTTTGTTTATTCCAATCCGCCACGCTTCTTGATCAGCTTCATGGTTGCGGTAAAGACGTCATCCTGACGGTGTTTGGTGCACTGCTTGACAACCTGCCGCATCATCCCCTCTACACCAGCTCCACGGGTCACATCGCTTCCCAGCGCCAGCGACAGACCCGAAATAAATCCGGACATCCACTCCCTCAATTGCACATGGGCCAGGGCCCCCTCCTCCTCACTCGATTCCCACTGCCTGGATGAG
>JAUXDV010000135.1 GCA_030620735.1 Gammaproteobacteria bacterium | reverse complement strand
CCGACGAAGGCTGCAATTTGTCTCGCAGCACTTTCAGAGGAGGCTTCGACCTGCCGCTGGATATTCTGCCCCAGCGATGTCAACTGGCCAACAAAATCCACCACTGCGCCGCTGACGCCGACAGCCTCAGCCGTGCGCTGGTAGTCGACTCTCCAGCCTTCATCCGTATTAACCAGGTAGGTCACAAAATAGAGGACGTCCGTAGGTTTCTCACCCGGTTTGGAGACCTCTGTATCGATTTGCGCAACATCTCCATCGATGACAATCCTCCCCCATGTCGTTGCCATATTCCGCCACTCACGATCAAATCGCTCATAGCCTTCGACACTCTGCAGAGTTGAGTACGCAACCACATCATCACTGTCATCAGTGATGACAGCCTGCCAGAATGCCTCGCTGACCTCCTTGACACTTTTTGGTTCTTGCTCACAGGCGTTCAATAATGCCCCAACCAGCAGTAAGCTGAATATCTGAATCACACGACGACGCATGCTTTTCTCCTCAAGTTCTATGAACAATGACGGGAATCCGGACAGATGGAGATGCAGTTTCCCGGCCAATCCGGTACAAAGAGCGTGCATCATAACAACAGCTGCTGTATTTTGCTGAATGGCTGTACCACTTCCTGTTGACGCTTCGCATACTTCGGTAAAACATGCTTTTCTAATATTGAGAATAGTTATCAATACCTGAATATTAGTAAGTAAAAACAATATCGATTAAGGTTTACACGCCAGCATTGAGAGTATATCTTTCGAGATGCTAAAGGATATTACCTTTGGCATAACCGCATGAGGAGAGAAAAGAGATATGAGTCACAATGCCGTGGTCATCGTACATATCGATGAAACATTGTCAGATTACGAGATCCATAATGTAGAACGGAACGTCTCCACAGAAGATGGCGTGCATTCTGCCTGTATGAACAGTCGCACCAGACATCTGATGATCGTTGACTATGATGCAAAGCGAATCAAATCGGTTCAGTTGCTTGGGCAGATTCGCTCACAAGGGCTGAATGCCAAATTGGTTGGGGGAATATAGGAGCGGGCGCAAGGCCGGGGACTGCCTTTCAGGAACGCGCAAAGCCCTGAAAAATCCCTGGCCATGCTCCTGCACGGAGTTATTCAGAACGTACGTTATGCAGAAACAACAACTGTTTCTGCTGCTCACCCACTGGCGAAATACTCGGCCAGAAAATCATCAAATGCACCACTATCCGCCGCCGCCTCTCTCTGCTGCTGGCGCAGCAATGAGTTGACTCCTTCATCGATAAAACGCTGCTCGGTTTCACTGCTGATATTACGTTGATGGAAGTAGCGGTTGTGCTGCAGCGACTTGCGCCTGGCAAAATGGTAGAAACTCTCGCCATTATCACGCATCTCATCCAGCATGAGAGCAGATGGCGTCTCAGCAGCACTCTCGATCTTGCGGCGCTGCATATTCAGGGCCGCCTGATAGGGGGCGTCACTCTCATTGACGTCCAGAAGAGAGCAGACAGATTCCATGCTGCAGAGCAACTCTTCCCCCCAGGCTCTGAGCGTGATATCGGCGCCATTGCGGCGCAATTTCAACCCCGGCTCCCTGCCGCGGCGTGCGCTCAGCAGCAGGTTGTTATCGATTTCAGGGCGCTCATCGAGAGTGATCACGGGGCTCTCCTGAAACATGCAGGTCAGCAGAAACGCTTCCAGAAACAGCATCTGGGTTTCATCGATACCCTGCGGCTGATAAGCATTGACATCCAGTGATCGCAGTTCGACATAGCGGATGCCACGCGCATTCAACGCGCTGGTTGGCTTCTCCATACCCTGCAAGAGCTGCTTGGGCCTGACGGTGCTGTAATACTCATTCTCGATTTGCAGAATGTTGGTGTTGAGCTGTTTGTAGCCGCCCTCTGCATCCCTGAGGCCAATCTGCTCCCACACCGGCGAGGATGTGTTGATGGCGCATTGCAGTGAGTCGATGTAGCTTGCAAGGGTGTTGTAGTTGGCCTTGATACCGACACTCTCCTCTTTCTGATTCTGATAACCGATGTCACTCATGCGCAGTGAGGTCGCGTAAGGTTCGTAGTATGTCCCCTCGTCAAACTCCTGCATGTTCGTACCTTGATCACCAAAAAATGTCTTGCACACTGCCGGGGAAGCGCCAAACAGGTAGGGGATGATCCACCCGTAGCGCTGCAGATTACGCACCATCCCCATGTAACCGGCATCAATCAGCTGGCGCTCCTCTCCTTGCGGAGCGGCCACCACTCCCTTGACGTTTGCCCACAGCGGCCAGAAGCTCTCTGCAACAGAGTAGTTGTAATGCACCCCGGCAATAACCTGCATTACCTTGCCGTAACGATGCCCCAGACCGACCCGGTAAATATGTTTCATGCGCCCGGCGTGCGACTCACCGTAGCGGGCGATAGGAATATGCGTCTCGCCTGCCAGTACGCAGGGCATCGATGTTGCCCACAGGATCTCATCACCAAGGTTTTTATAGACATGGGTATGGATATCGCAGAGAAATTCAAGACTCTCTCCGGCGCCGTGCAAGGGCGGCGTAATCAGCTCCAGCATCGCTTCAGAGTAATCGGTTGTGACACAAGAGTGTGTCAACGCAGAACCCAGTAAAGCTGGATGCGCCTTTTGCGACAGGGTGCCGTCAGGCGCCACACGCAGACTCTCTTTCTCAAGTCCGGTCAGAGATTGCTGCAGCAACTCCGCCGCCCCACTCCTCTGCAGTTCACTGACCAGGCTCTCAAGACTGTTCAAAGGAAAATCTCTTGTGTTTGAATAATCTGCATAATCTCTTGTGGTGAATCAACGCGCCATGCGTGCAGCCCTGCAGCAATGGCCGCATCGACATTAATTCCTGAGTCATCAAAAAAGGCAATCTGCCCGGCATCACTCTGAAGTTCGCTCACGACCTTCTGGTAAACATCTGCTGCAGGCTTCATTTTACCAAGATCACAGGAGAAAAAACGGCGTGAAAATTGACGTTTCAGCATCCCCCGTTCATCCAGTCGTTGAATATGCGCATGGCTGATATTGGAGAGCATGGAGAGAGTAAAGCGCTCACCCACCGCGGCCAGCATCGACTCAGTGTGCGGCTTTAACTCACCCAGCAACGACAGAAATGCCGATTTTACCGCTTCACAGGAGTCGAGCTGGAGTTCATCACACCATGCAGCTGTAAACTGCTCCAGATCCAGGTTCCCGCTTTCATGCGCCTGAACCAGCGAAGAGTTTGACCAGCGATGCTGCGCCTGTGACATGGAAAGCTGCTCACCAAAAAGAGCAGCAATATTCTGCCGCCACTCAAGGTCGATAAGAACGCCTCCAAGATCAAGAACTACGTGTTTGATGGGCATTGATACAGATCCTGTGGTGCAAAAGAGCAAAATAAACCACGAAAGTCACGAAAAGCACGAAAAACTGACAAAACGGATGTTTGTGTTTTTTCGTGCTTTTCGTGACTTTCGTGGTAATTTTTATTGGTTGTCGAAATAGTAGTGAGGGACCACAAAAAAGGGACCTTGCGGTCCCTTTGATACAGCTTCAAACAGCCTGGAAGCGACGCTTATTCGCCCTCTTCGACAGCCTTCATACTCAGACGAACACGTCCCTGCTTGTCGAGTTCCAGCACCTTGACCTTGACGACATCGCCTTCCGACAACTTGTCGGTCACTTTTTCGACACGCTCGTTGCAGATCTGGGAGATATGCACCAGGCCGTCCTTGCCGGGAAGAATAGTGACAAATGCGCCAAAATCCATGATGCGTGCAACCTTGCCTTCGTAGACCATGCCGACTTCCACGTCAGCGGTGATCTGCTCGATGCGCTTGATTGCCGCTTCCGCAGCCGCCTTGTCGGCAGAGGCCACCTTGATGATGCCATCGTCATTGATATCGATGGCAGCGCCGGTCTCTTCGGTAATGGAACGAATCGTGGCACCGCCCTTGCCGATAACATCACGAATCTTGTCAGGGTTGATCCTCACTGTAGTGATGCGCGGCGCATGTTCGGACATGTGCTCGTTAGGAGCCGAGATCACCTTGTTCATCTCGTCGAGAATGTGCAGACGGGCATGCTTTGCCTGCTCCAGAGCGATCTCCATGATCTCTTTGGTAATACCCTCGATTTTGATATCCATCTGCAGGGCGTTGACGCCTTCAGCAGGACCGGCAACCTTGAAATCCATATCGCCGAGATGATCCTCGTCACCGAGGATATCGGTAAGAACGGCAAAATCATCGCCCTCCTTGATGAGCCCCATGGCGACACCGGAGACGGGGGATTTCAACGGAACACCGGCATGCATCAATGAGAGGCTGGTGCCGCACACGGATGCCATAGAAGAGGAGCCGTTTGACTCTGTAATCTCCGAGACCACGCGAATCGAATAGGGAAATTCATCCATATTTGGCATCGATGCCTGTACGCCGCGCTTGGCAAGACGTCCGTGACCAATTTCACGACGCTTGGGACTGCCGACACGCCCCGTTTCACCAACGCAGTATGGAGGAAAGTTGTAGTGCAGCATGAAATGCTCTTTGTAGGTGCCTTCCAGCGCATCGATGATCTGTGAGTCACGCTCGGTTCCCAGCGTGGTTACGACCAGCGCCTGGGTTTCACCACGGGTGAAGAGCGCCGAACCGTGTGTGCGCGGCAATACACCGGTACGCACAGTAATGGGACGCACCGTTTTGGTATCACGGCCATCGATGCGGGATTCTCCCGCCAGGACACGGCTGCGGACAATCTTTTTCTTCAGTTTTCCGAGCACCTCGCCGACTTCGGAGCTGTTCCATTTTGGATCATCTCCACCGCAGAGTTGTTCGACAACCTCCGCCTTGACCTCATCGAGCCGTGCATAGCGAGCCATTTTATCGGCAATCTGGTAGCCTTCAACGACACCGTGCGTCGCAGCAGCCTCGACAGCTGCAACCAGCTCCTCATTCACTTGTGGAGCCGACCACTGCATCACCGGCTTATTGACTTCTGCCGCAAGCTCCTTGATGGCATCGATCACCGACTGGCTCTGCTCATGTCCATACAGAACCGCACCCAGCATGACATCCTCAGGGAGGGCGTTGGCTTCAGATTCAACCATCAGCACAGCATGCTCCGTACCAGCAACAATCAGATCCAGGTCAGAAGCCTCACCAAGCCCGGCCGGCGGGTTGAGTATGTACTCGCCATCCTTATAGCCGACTCGCGCCGCGCCTACAGGCCCATTAAACGGCAAGCCCGAGATTGACAATGCGGCAGAAGCGCCAATCAGTGCCGGTATTTCAGGATCGACGTCAGGATTCAAAGAGACCACCGTGAGGATAATCTGAACCTCATTGGTATAACCCTTCGGAAACAGCGGACGAATCGGCCGATCAATCAGGCGGCAGGTGAGGATCTCCTTCTCGCTGGGACGTCCTTCACGACGAAAAAAACCACCGGGTATCTTGCCCGCAGCATAGGTTTTTTCCTGATAATCGACAGTCATTGGAAAAAAGTCACGTCCTGAATCCGCATCTTTGCTGCCGACAACTGTTGCCAGAACGATGGTTTCATCCATGTTGACCATTACGGCTGCATCAGCCTGACGGGCTATTTCAGCCGTTTCCAGCGTTACGGTATTCTCGCCAAATTGAAATGTTTTACGAATCGGTGTGGGTGTCACAAGTTCATCCTCGACAGGTGTTATTTAGTAGTTAGCGGCGCAGGCCAAGACTTGAAATAAGGTCACTATAACGCTGGA
>JAUXDV010000285.1 GCA_030620735.1 Gammaproteobacteria bacterium | reverse complement strand
ATGAGTCTTACAGCAACAGATGCAAAACAGGTCGCCCACGTTTTATCGGAGGCGATGCCCTATCTGCAGCGTTTTCGCGGCAAGACGGTGGTGATCAAATATGGCGGCAACGCGATGGTGGACGCCGATCTCAAGCGCGGATTCGCGCGTGATGTGGTGATGATGAAGCTGGTTGGCGTCAACCCGGTCATCGTCCATGGCGGCGGCCCGCAAATCGCCAGCTTGTTGAAGCGCCTGGGAAAAGAGAGTGAGTTCATCCAGGGAATGCGGGTGACCGATGCCGAAACCATGGATGTTGTGGAGATGGTGCTGGGCGGCCTGGTCAACAAGGAGATCGTCAATCTGCTGAATCGCCACGGCGGCTCGGCCGTTGGCCTGACAGGCAAGGACGGCGACCTGATTCGCGCTACCAAACTGCATGTCAAGCCGCATGATCCGGCGCTGGAGGCATCTGAAATTATCGATCTTGGCCACGTGGGAAAAGTTGAAAGCATCGATACCAGTGTTGTAGATATGCTGGTGCATGGGAATTTCATTCCTGTTATCGCACCGATCGGGGTCGGCGCCGACGGCCTCAGCTACAATATCAACGCAGACCTGGTCGCAGGTAAAATTGCCGAGGTGCTGCAGGCGGAGAAACTGATCCTGCTGACCAATATAGAAGGACTCCAGGACAGAGAGGGGAATCTACTCACAGGGCTCAGCACCAGCCGTGTCGATGAGCTGATTGCGGATGGCACGATTCACGGCGGCATGCTGCCGAAGATAGGCTGCGCACTGGATGCCGTCAAATCAGGCGTCAACACGGCGCACATCATCGATGGGCGGGTGCCGCATGCGGTGCTGGTGGAACTCTTTACCGACGAGGGCATCGGCACCCTGATCAGGAGAAACTGAAGTGCCGCGTCCCTCGCGCAAACAGCAGATTCTGGAGAGCCTGGCGCAAGAGCTGGAAATCCAGTCCGGCAAACGCATCACCACGGCGTCCCTGGCAAAGGCCGCTGGTGTTTCCGAGGCGGCTTTGTACCGCCATTTCGCCAGCAAGGCGCAGATATTCGAGGCGTTGATCGAGTTTGCCGAAGAGAGTGTTTTCACCCGCATCAACCAGATTCTTGAAGAGTACAAGGAGACGCCGGAGCGCTGTTACTACATCATCTACCTGTTATTGGGATTTTCTGAACGCAATCCCGGCATCACCCGGGTGCTGCTCGGCGATGCCTTGACTGGAGAAAATGAGCGCCTGCACGCACGCGTCGAGCAGTTTTTCCTACGCGTGGAGTCGCAGTTCAAACAGGTGCTGCGCGAGGCGAAAATGCGTGGAGAAGCCGAGACTGTCGCCACTGAAGCCTTGACCGCCAGGCTGCTGACAGACTGGGTGGAGGGGCGTATGCATCATTTCCGGCGTTCGATCTTCAAGGAGTCGCCGCTGGATGAGTTGGAGGATTGCTGGCGGATTCTGGCGCCGGCGCTGTTTCGTTGAGAACGGCCGGACGAAAACCATGCAGCACACTTTGTGCCTGCCTGCTGTCACAGGGCGCTCTCCTCGCGGATGCTCTGCATTGCACATCCAGATAGATCGAAAATCTCTCTCCATCAGCTTCTCTGATGAGTGACAGAATCAGACTGATTGCTTGATCCTGCATTGCCGGCTCGGTGATGACTATCTCATCTGTTTGCAGCTTGACTGCTGTATCGGAGTGTTTCCTGACATAGGCAACAGCGCGTTTCCACAGGGGCTTGCAGTTTTTACCCGATGAGCAGGTGATGATATTCTCGATGGGTTCTGACTCCTGCATCCATGAGGTCGGCGGGGGGTATTTGTCCGGTTGTTTCAGATGGCGATATCGCTGCAGATCCAGGGTATAGAGCTTATGCAACTGCTGTTTATGGACTTCCGCCTGTGCGATTTCGGCATCACTCTCCTTGACGCTATGACGCAGTCTCAGGAGTTTCTGTATCATATCGACAGATACGGATTTCCCCTGGTTCTGAATGGCATCAATGCGTTTCTGCTGCCTGGCCAGCGATTCACTGATGCCGTCTCTTCTTTTTGTCATGATGTCGATGGAGCGCTCAATCTTGGCAATCTTTCCATCCCTCGTCATGACCAGGTCATCTGCGGAGTCATACTGGTCTAATAGCACCTGGTCATTATCGAGATGCTGCTGTTGAAATTTCCGCTGCAGGAGGCGCATTTTTCTCTCCTGCTTACGGTGCTGCTGTTGTGCAGGTGTTAGCGACGATGTAACCTTGTCGATGACTACCCCTTGCTCGTTGAGTTTTGCATGACCGCGGTGCTTATGCTGCGCAGGGATTTTGTCAGAATAGTGAACCTTGCCGTTTTCGTCCATCCAGCGGTAGAGTTCTGCGTGGAGAGCTGTGCTGGCACCTAGCAGCATTATCAATAGATAATAATAACGACTCATAATTTCTTCAAATACAAATTTTCAATGTTTATTTTATCGCGCAACAGGCTTGAATTACAGCACAAAATTTTTCAGCAGTCATAGACACTGCATGTAAAACCCCGCCATGGTGAGCGAAGTAATTGCGGCAAACCCTATTTTCGTATTCTACGAGCACCGCATGGACCAATTAATTCTCCTGTTTTTCTCCTTTCTGGCAAATCTCTTCTCCGCCTTCTCCGGTGGTGGAGCAGGGCTGATCCAGCTGCCGCTGCTACTGTTTCTCGGCCTCCCCGGGGTCATTCTCGGCGCCAGTTTCATACTGACTATTCCTGATCGCAGTGCGACGCTTGCGCTGGGGGTGTTGACTCTGGGGCTGGGGATCTACTCACTCACGCGCAAGCAGTTG
>JAUXDV010000340.1 GCA_030620735.1 Gammaproteobacteria bacterium | reverse complement strand
AATCATCCCACACTGGACAAACTGCAAGCACTGCGCTTAACCGGTATGCTCAAGGCGCTGATCGAGCAAGCCGCCATGCCGGACATCGACGCATTGAGCTTCGAGGAGCGCCTGGGACTACTCATCGACAGGGAGATGACCGAGCGGGAAGACCGCCGGTTGAAAACCCGGTTACGCCAGGCAAAGCTCAAGCAGAACGCCTGTGTCGAAGAGATCGACTACCGTCACCCACGCGGACTGGATAAGGCGCTGATGCGCGATCTGATTCAGTGCCAATGGATCAAAAGGCATCTCAATCTCCTGATCACTGGCCCCACCGGTGTTGGCAAGACATGGATTGGTTGCGCCCTGGCGCAAAAAGCCTGCAGGGAAGGCTATACCGCCCTGTATCTGCGTCTGCCGAGACTCCTTCAGGAACTCTCCATTGCGAAAGGCGATGGCACCTATGCCAAGCTGCTGGTCCGCCTGGCAAAGGTCGATGTGTTGATTCTGGATGACTGGGGGCTCTCCAGGCTGATTGCAGAACAGCGCCGGGATCTGTTGGAAATCATGGAAGACAGGCATGACAACCGCTCCACCATCGTCACCAGCCAGTTGCCACTGGAGAAATGGCACAATAGCATTGGCGATCCTACCATGGCGGATGCCATCCTTGACCGTCTCGTACACAATGCCTACAAGATCAATCTGAAAGGCGAATCGATGCGCAAAAGAAAATCAGATTTGACAGCCCCTATGGGGGATGAGTAACACAGAAACCAGAACGGATTTATCCACCCTTTGCCCACCGCTGAGCAATGGAATAAGGATTGCGCTGCCGTGGACAAAGCGTGGATAAATCCTTGAGTGAAAATTAGACAATGAACATGTCATAACATAAGATATTAACCCCGCGTCGCTATCGCTCCGATGGGTGGCAGCTTTGCCCCGGTTTAGGTGGCAGCCTTCACGCGGTTTGGGTGGCAGACTTCACTGGAATACGCAATTAGCGGTCTGAGCAGATTTTGAAGGGTGCAACGAATGGCAGGTCAATACTCTAACCGGTCATTCGCACTGACTTATCCATATTCCTTACAATCAAAAATAACCCGGCCGCATATCCAATCAAGTCAAGCATAACTATTCGACTGCCGCATCATTTGCCCATGTCGGCAAACCCGTTCGCATGGCGCATAGATCCTATGCGCATCAAAACCAGCCTCTTCGAGCGCGGGGCGATAATCCAGGCCGTACGATTCCAGCGGATTGACAACCAGTGCAGCGATGCTGACCAGGGTGGTGTGTTGATCATTGCCGGTTTCAGGAATTGCGTGCATCGAAGATTCTGCGGTGATTAAGAAAATACTTACACATCTACAGGGAAAAACTATCACAGTAGTGGGTGTGTTGCCGGAAGTACGTGCTCCACCGCAAAACAGCCTGTTCGATTGATTCTTATGAAGCTACATTTTAATTCAAGTTGCTGTTACGCTGGTGCAAACGGCATGGGGTTGGTTGCCCTGAGTACAGAAATCGACCAGAAATAGGCGGTGGAGCAGGGGCTTTTGCTAGGAGAGACGAGGTTTGTGTTGTGATTAGGCAAAAATCTCGGCGAAAAAAGAGGGGGGAAAGCTGACCAATAACAGTGGATCGTTGGGAAAATAGCGTTTATATTTCCTATAAGCTTGATTTGTTTTTCCCATTACTCCAGCTCTCCATAATTCCAGTTAATAGTAAAGAAGGAGATAAAAAATGAAAAACAGAAA
>JAUXDV010000249.1 GCA_030620735.1 Gammaproteobacteria bacterium | reverse complement strand
GAGATTTTTGACAGGGTCAATGCGCTTGGCATCGGCGCACAGGGGCTTGGCGGCCTCACCACGGTGCTGGACATCAAGATCAACGACTTCCCCACCCATGCCGCATCACTGCCGGTTGCACTGATACCAAACTGCGCCGCCACCCGGCATATCGAATTTACGCTGGATGGATCCGGACCTGCGGTGCTGACGCCGCCTGCAAGAAGTGAATGGCCTGACGTTGTGTGGAAAGCGGATGAACATGCCCGTCAGGTCGACCTCGATACTATCACCCGCGAAGAGATCGCCAACTGGAAACCCGGAGAGCGGTTGCTGCTGAACGGCAAGCTGTTGACAGGACGGGATGCCGTCCACAAACGCATTCAGCAGCTGCTCGAGGCTGGTGAGCCGCTGCCTGAGGGCGTCGATTTCAACAACCGTTTTATCTACTATGTCGGCCCGGTCGATCCGGTTGGCGATGAAGCCGTTGGCCCCGCCGGGCCGACGACTGCGACCCGCATGGACAAGTTCACCGACATGATGCTGGACCAGCTGGGACTCATCGGCATGGTCGGAAAAGCCGAGCGTGGCGCTGCTGCACGCGAATCCATCAAACAGCATGGCGCAGTCTATTTGATGGCTGTCGGCGGTGCCGCCTACCTGGTTTCAAAGGCGATCAAATCATCACGCGTGGTTGCTTTTGAAGAGCTCGGCATGGAGGCCATCCGCGAGTTCGAGGTGGTGGAGATGCCGGTTACCGTAGCGGTCGATGCCAGAGGAGAGTCGATACACGAGAGTGGTCCCAACGAATGGCGCATCAAAATCGAAGAGATCGGGAAACAACTGCGTTGACCATCACCTTTCGAAAAATCCGCATCACCATTTTGCTGATCATACTGGCGGTGGTCTCCATCAACACCTGGCTGGGAATCAAACGCACCACCGACTGGGATCACCCGTTATGGATCGTCATCTATCCGCTCAATGGTGACGGCAGTCAACTCAGCACCGACCGCATCAGCAGACTCGCGGTCAAGGATTTCTCACCCATTAACCGCTTTATACAGCGTGAAGCAAAACGTCATGGCATTGCCATCGAGCGCCCCGTTGCGCTGCACCTGGCCGACGAGGTGACGACACCACCGCCTGCAACGCCTGCTGTCGATGAAAATCCGCTACTGATTGCTTTGTGGAGCCTGAAGATGCGCTGGTGGGCCTGGCGGGCTGACACTTATGATGGCCCGCGCCCCGATATCAGGCTCTTTATCGAGTATTTTTCCCATGGCGATCAACAGGGAACCCTTGAAAACTCGTTTGGACTGCAGAAGAGCCGCATCAGCGTCTCACGCCTGTTTGCCGCTCATAGCATGCGCTCGCGAAATCTTGTGGTGATGGCCCATGAACTGCTGCACACCCTGGGAGCCAGCGACAAGTATGACTATGCGACCCTGCTGGCGCAGTATCCGCAGGGATTTGCCGATCCCGACAAGCAACCCCTCTACCCGCAAGGCAGGGCAGAAATCATGGCCGGGCGAATTCCGTTGAGTGAGAACAGGGTCAAGATGCCCGCCTCATTGAAGAGCTGCATGGTTGGATCTGTGACTGCAAAAGAGATCGGCTGGTAATATAAAGTAAGGCTATGTGGCGCCGCCAGGCTGCAGGGTGAAGAGAAATGCAGCGCCGCCGCCCGTTGGAGTCCCGATCCGGATCTGCTGCCGATGCATCTCGATAATCTTTTTCACGATCGCAAGGCCAAGTCCCGCATGGTCATCACTGCGGCTGGTGTTGTCCGCTCGAAAAAAGTGATCGAATACCCTTGAGCGCTGCGACTTGGGGATTCCCGGGCCGCTGTCTGATACGCTGATCACGACCTGTTTGCCGCCTTCGGCAACGTTGATCCTTATCTCTCCCGCAGGAGGTGTATGCTGCAGCGCATTGTCGATTAGATTATCCAGCAGTGACTCGACCAGGCCGATATCGGCAATCACATGCAGGTTCTCGGCGTCCTTCTCGACAGAGAGTTTGATCTCCTGCTGCTGCGCCCTGATGCTGAACTTGTTGACGACATCGTAAACCAGTTCGAGGATGGAAAAATCCTCGACTTGCAGCTTCCGCTCATTGGCCTCCAGGCGCGCATATTCGAACAGCTGCTCGATCTGCTTCTGCAGCCGATGCGTCTGCTTCAGAGCAATGCCCAGGTAGTGGCCGAGTTGCTCGTCATCGAGCTGTTGCTGTTTGAGCATCACCGTTTCAAGATAGCCCTGAATCGATGCCAGCGGTGTGCGCAGGTCATGGGAGATACTGGCGAACATCTGCCGCCGCGCCTGGTCATTGTGTTTCAGTGTGGACCATTGCCGCGCAATGTGGCGGCTCATCTGTCCAATCTGCGCATCCAGCCGATCGATCTCATCCCCCTGCATGGATGGATTTTCATGGAACAGATCCGCAGTGTGAAAATCAGACTCCGCAAACGTTGTAACCCGCTGCTGCAGCGAGTTCAGCCTTCGGGTGAGGCGGTTAAAGATGAACAACCCGGTCAGCAGTCCCAGCAGCAGGCTTCCAGCCAGGGCCGCACCGCCGAGCACAAGCAGATAGCGCTGACTCTGCAGTTGATAAGCCGCTGCGTATTCCTCTCCCTGCAGCACCACGTAGAGATAACCCTGCGCATGATCGGCATCCGGTATCGGCGTGACCGAAAAAGGCTTCTGTCGTTCATGGGAGCGCGGATCATCACCAAGCAGCGGAAACATCGGCTTGCCATCGAGAAAGGCGTGAATGGGATCCAGGCTGACGCTGTTGCGTTTGACCACGCCGGGATCTGCCGAATAGGAGAGTATTTTTCCCTCTAAATCCAGATAGTAGATCTCGATTGCCGGGTTGATCACCATGTACTGCATGAAGGTATGTTTCATCGCCTCGTGATCGATGCTGCCGTCATGTACGATACGCTGATCCTGCACCAGGCCCGCCGCCAGGTTGCGGTTGAGCTGCTGCTGGACTTTCTGATCGAGCCGGTCGAGCATTACCAGCGAGAAGAGCATGTAGAGCAGGCCAACGCCGATCAAAACAATGCTCAGCGCCAGCGCCAGCTTGGCATAGAGTGATTGAAACACGCCGGTGAACCGCCTCATTGCTGTTCCGCCATAAAACGGTAGCCAACACCCCAGGCTGTTTTGATATAGCTGGGTTTTGCCGGATCAGGCTCGAGCTTGCCGCGCAGCCGGTTGATATGCGAATTCACCGTATGTTCATAGCCCTCGTGGTTATAACCCCATACCTTTTCCAGCAACTGCATGCGGCTGAAAACCTCACCGGGATGGGAGGCGAAATAGAGCAACAGGTCAAACTCCTTTGGCGTCAGATCCAG
>JAUXDV010000279.1 GCA_030620735.1 Gammaproteobacteria bacterium | reverse complement strand
ACGCTTCAGGTTGAAGGCGCCGTCAGCGAAGCCGTCGTCATCGAGATGGCGACCGGTGTATTGCAGCAGAGTGACGCGGATATTGCGGTTTCAATCAGCGGTGTTGCAGGACCGGGCGGCGGGACTGAAGAGAAACCAGTCGGCACCGTCTGGCTTGCATGGAAACGCACGTCGATGCCGACAGTTGCAAGTTGTTATCACTTCGACGGCGACAGGAATGAGGTTCGCCTCCAGGCTGTAGAGCGGGCTCTGCAGGGGCTGCTGGAAATTGTCTAGGAAGCTGTTTTTTGCACTGCGGCCTGATCCACAGGTGCGCGGACAACTGCTGCAACTGCAGCGTGATTGCAAGCAGTCAGGGGCCAGGGTTCACCGGGCAGAGAATTTACACATGACCCTGGCTTTTCTCGGCATGGTTGATCAGAAGCGCTATGAGGCGATTTGCCAGATGGCATCCCGGCTCAAAGAGAGTGGATTCAGGCTCAGACTCGACCACACAGGATACTGGCGCCGTCCTAAAATTCTATGGTGTGCTCCCTCGCATACTCCGCAGCCTCTTGCGTCACTGGTCATGCATCTATGGGATGGACTTGAAGGTTGTGGTTTTGAGCCAGAGCAGCGGGAATACCGGCCGCATGTCACCCTGATGCGCAAGGCTGCGACAGTCAGGCAGCAACAACTCAAATCGGCGATCATCTGGCCGGTTACACACTTTGAACTGATGTGGTCCCACCATAAGGGTGGTGCGCTTTACTATGAAACACTGAATCGCTGGCCGCTGTTGGTCCAGGACTTTTAACTACGAAAGTCACGAAAAACACGAAAATAGTCAAATGAGTCTTCTTGATTTTGATTCCTAAGCAAGAGATCGAAGGATACAAGGACATCTGTGCTTAACCATTCAGATCAGAGCGCAGCTGAACCCGGCAAAATCTCTGATGCTTTAACCGGCATCTGGTGTAAACTTATGCGGGTATTATTTGCAGATGATTTGAAACAGGAGGTTTCAGTGAACAATCTATGGATTTATTTGCAACTGCCGGGCTGTCAGCCCTATGACTTCAATTCTGCAGTCATTGAACGTTTTTCAACATTACTTCAAAAAAAAGTTTGGCGGACTCATGACATGAGCCACCTGCTGTGCCATAATACAGAACATATAGAGAACACCACTCATAACAAAGGGGAAAACTAATGGACGACAATCGTAAAAAAGCACTGGCTGCCGCACTGACCCAGATCGACAAGCAGTTTGGTAAGGGATCGGTGATGCGCATGGGCGATCCCGCCACATATAATATGGAATCAATCTCGACAGGTTCGCTGGGGCTGGATGTTGCGCTGGGCATCGGCGGGGTACCTAAAGGGCGCGTGGTTGAGATCTATGGACCGGAATCTTCCGGTAAGACCACCCTGACCCTGCATATTATTGCGCAGGCGCAAAAAAAGGGTGGCACGGCGGCCTTTATCGATGCCGAGCACGCACTCGATCCCTCTTATGCAGAGAAACTGGGCATCAACATGGATGAGCTGCTGGTGTCACAACCGGATACCGGTGAGCAGGCTCTGGAGATCACCGATATGCTGGTGCGTTCAGGAGCTGTTGATGTCGTGGTGATCGACTCGGTTGCAGCACTGACGCCGCGCGCAGAGATCGAGGGTGAGATGGGCGATACCCATGTCGGTTTGCAGGCGCGATTAATGTCACAGGCGCTGCGCAAGTTGACGGCCAATATCAAACGCACCAATTGCCTTGTCATCTTTATCAACCAGATCAGGATGAAAATCGGCGTTATGTTCGGCAGTCCAGAGACTACCTCTGGTGGCAATGCCCTTAAATTTTATGCTTCGGTAAGACTGGACATCCGCCGTATCGGCGCCATCAAGAAGGGTGATGAAATCGTGGGTAATGACACCCGTGTCAAGGTGGTCAAAAACAAGGTTGCCCCTCCGTTCAAACAAGTCACTTTTGAAATCTTGTACGGCGAAGGCATCTCCCGCGAGGGCGAGCTGATCGATCTCGGAGTGCAGCATGGTTTTATCGAAAAGTCCGGATCCTGGTACAGCCAGGGCGGCAACAGAATAGGGCAGGGCAAGGAGAACGTGCGTAACTTCCTGAAGGAGAATCCGCAGATCGCCGATGATATCGAAGCAGGCGTGCGTGCAAAGCTGCTTCCGGAAAAGCAGCCGATCAAAGATGAAGCACAACCCGTGCAACCTCTCTCTGCAGGCGCAGGAGGCTGATATTGACTGACCTGCAGGAGGCAGAGCAGGCCGCTATCCGACTGCTGGCTCCCCGCGAGCATTCGCGGCTGGAGCTGAGGCGCAAATTGCTGAAACGTGATCATGCGCCTGACATCATCGAGGAGGTTCTGCAACGCCTTGAAGAGCATGGGCTGCTCAGCGAAGAGCGTTTTGTTGAGCAGTATATCGCCATGCGCAAAAGAAAAGGCTATGGACCGGTGCGTATCCGTCAGGAGCTGCGTGAACGCGGCATCAATGACACCATGATCCATGAGTGGATTGATGAGCGTGATGACGAATGGCGGGTGAACATGAAACAGGAGGTTGAAAAAAAATTCAGCGTGCTGGTTAATGCGGAATACAAAGAGCAGGCAAGACTTGCCCGTTTTCTTGAATATCGTGGTTTCCCAAACCACATGATTCGCGACTACCTGTTTCACGATTAAAACAAAGTTTGCAGTGAAAAGAAAGTTCGCAGTCATCAGTTTGCAGTCTGCAGCAAAAGCAAGAAAACAATGTTGACAGTAAACACAAAAAAATTACTGATTTTAGTAAATAATGCTTGCAACAGGTAATGACTTGATTAGAGTTTTGCCAACTGCCAACTGCCAACTGCCAACTGCCAACTGCCAACTGCCAACTGCCAACTGCCAACTGCCAACTTTGTTTTCTCCTATTTC
>JAUXDV010000202.1 GCA_030620735.1 Gammaproteobacteria bacterium | reverse complement strand
CTGGATCTTGCCGGCACAGGCAGGGCGGAGATCGGCAGCCTCGTTGCAGCCATCGATGCTGCGCAGACGATGGGTAGGTTTTAGGTTTTAGGAATCCGTTCATGAACAGAGAAATCATCAAGACAGACAAGGCGCCGCAGGCGATAGGCACCTATTCACAAGCGGTCAAGGTGAACACCACCGTTTACCTGTCAGGGCAGATACCGCTAGTGCCGGAGAGCATGGAGATGGTGCAGGGGGATATGCGGGCGCAGATCATGCGGGTCTTTGACAACCTGCAGGCGGTGGCGGAAGCTGCCGGAGGTTCACTGGCTGATGTTGCCAAGCTGAACGTTTTTCTCACCGATCTGGGCAATTTTCCGCTGGTCAACGAGGTCATGGCGGACTATTTTGATGAGCCCTATCCTGCGCGTGCAGCTATCGGCGTCGCCGCACTGCCGAAAGATGCCGGCGTGGAGATGGATGCGGTGCTGGAGTTATAGATTTTTTTATCCACAGATGCACACAGATAAACACAGAATAGCGAGACCAAGTCCCAGACTAACGAGGCATGGAAGAGGTCATTTTCTCTCGCAAAGCTTCCGCGTCCTGCTCACGCCCCTCACCTACATCCGTGTAGGCGAAGACGCCAAGACCGCCAAGAAAAACCTTTGCGTTCTTAGCGAGAGATTCTTTTAAAACTTGACTCATTTGCAAGCATTTTAGTGAATCAAGGACTCTAGTGATGGAACAGTCCCGTAGGGCGGCATAAGCGACAGCGCATCTCACCAGGATTTCTCCCGATGGTCGAAATGGCAATTCACTGACCAACCTGGTCTCAAACAAGCTCTTTTGGCGCTATCATACCTGGATCAAACTGACCGATCTCCATCAGCGTCTCTTCATCGAGAATCGTGAGACGTTTTCTCTGGCAGCGAATCAATTCCTCTCTCTCCATCTCCTTGAGTACACGGTTGACATGCACGGAAGTCAGCCCGATAGCATCGCCTATATCCTCCTGAGTGAGAGGGAAGATGATCGAATTAGTGGCTTCATCAAAGCCGTTTTGCATCTGCATGCGCACCCTGTAGAAGAGTTCCAGTAGCAGAAAAGCGATGCTCTCCCTGGCATTTTTCCGCCCGGTGCCGATCAGGTGGTGCTGACACAGGGTCATGTCATGCATCCCCATCTCTGCAAGCCCGATCGCCAGTTGCGGTTGTTTCTCCATCATCGAGCGAAGGCGGGTGCGCGGAAATGCGCACAGCGTACTCTCGATTAGCGCCTGTGCGCCATGCGTATATCCTGCCGCTGCCCCGGTGCCGTTGACCTGGAAGCCAAAAAAATCGCCTGGAAGCACAAAACGCAGGATTTGGCGTTTACCGTTATCGAGGATCTTGAAAAGGATTATCCAGCCATCGAAGAGGGTATAGATCGAGTGCGCAGTATCGCCCTCCCGATAGAGAGTTTTTCTTGCGGGCAGCAGATACTGAGCATCACGAAACTCCTGCGTCCAGCCGAGTTCCTTTTTGGGAACACCGCGAAACAGAGCCATTTTACGAATCGGGCACGCGATGCACTCGGTTTGCGGGTCAGTGCATTGCTGCAAATTGGGCCTTTTATTCATTAAGATGCTGAACTCATCTGATTGTGGAATTGCCATCCGCCTAATCCTTAAAACAACTGGATGGGACCATCTTAGATTTCTCGGATGTATTGTAACAGTCCGTTAATTGATTTAAATCAATAAAACGGCTTTTCATTCTCTCAGAGTGCAGCTTCCGCTAACATTTTGATATAAATCAATCTATGTTAAATACTCTTGTCGGGTATTGCGTTATCCCTCGAGCACGAGGGGCAATGGCGGGTGATGGGAAACAGCCTAGGCTATCGGTATGTCTATCCGTCGCACCAAAACACGCACGACAGCCAGTGGCGAGCATTACTACAGTTACCGCCTCGTCGTACCTACCCGAAAACATATTTAGAGATTGTTTTTGGTCTGCAGCGGACGGTATTACCCGCCCGCTAAGTAACCCGTACTGCTCAATGCACTCAAGGCTGGCCGCGATTTGTCTGGTTTGGTTGATGCGGCGTTTGAAAATCCGGGTTTTTCCAGCCGGGTTCTGCAAGTAAGTTACCGGGCGGCTTCATTCGGGAGACATAATCCGCTAACACCTCCAGTTCTTCTTGTTCATGAAGGGATCATATTTCAATCAATTATTTCACCATGAATTCAGGATGGCTTTTCCAAAATCCATTCTTGCTGATCTGGTATGCTGCTCCACCTCTCCAAGGCCGATATTTACCAGATAATCAAAATCAAAGCGATAGAGGAATTTGAACAGTTCAAGCTCCACCGCTTGCTCGAATTCACTTCCAAAACAGGCATGTGCGGAGAGTAACAGCACAATGCATACCATACCATTCTATTGATAGACTTTGGCTCTTCGACGTTTCATGTGGATTTCAGTATGAAACTGTCACTCAACATCTCTCCTCCATCCAGTTCACTGGTCACATAAATGTGGCAATTCTGAACTGCAGCAGCTATCCTAGAGTTGATGTTCAAAAAAATGATTCAGGTCAACTGTGGTCAGTGTGAATCAGCATATACTGGTATCTTCTGTTGGTAGATGTCTTGCCTTCACAGGAGATAACTCATGGAATTAAGAATGATAAATATCGTGCTGTTTTTTCAGAGTCTCGCAAGACTCTTGAAACCATAGACGGAACACCACACAGGGTGCGGAGTACGCTAGCGCACTTTTTCATACTGAGGAAATATCATGTTAGATAGTGGAAATACCGCCTGGGTGCTGCTGGCATCCGCCCTTGTGATGCTTATGACACCTGGCCTCGGCTTCTTTTATGCCGGGTTGGCACCAGCGAGAAATGCGATAAACACGCTCAAAATGAGCATCTCCTGCCTGGCAATCATACCGATAGTCTGGTTTGCCTTTGGATACTCGTTTGCGTTTGCCCCCGGAACGGGATTCATCGGCGGATTTGGTCACGCGGCCCTGCAGGGCGTGGGTCTAACTCCGAGCGAAGGCTCCACCATTCCGGATTACGCGTTCATGGTCTTTCAGATGATGTTCGCAATCATCACCCCGGCATTGATATCGGGCGCCCTCGTTGGACGGATGAAATTCAAACCGTATGTCCTGTTCGTAATTCTCTGGAGTTTATTCGTTTATGCACCTGTCGCCCACATGGTTTGGGGACCGGATGGCTGGCTGGCAAAACATGGCGCTATCGACTTTGCCGGCGGCACGGTGGTGCACATCAGCGCCGGGTTTGCGGCAATCGTGGCCGCATACATTCTCGGCCCCAGATCTCACTTCAAAGAGTCTGATTCAAAAGCGCATAACATCCCATTCGTGCTGTTAGGAGCGTCGCTGCTATGGTTCGGCTGGTTCGGCTTTAACGCAGGGTCTGCTTTGGCGGCGGATGGTCTGGCAAGCCTCGCCTTTGTTACAACCGTGATTGCAACAGCGGCTTCTATGTCTGTATGGACAATACTTAGCTGGATGAAGGGCAAACCATCGACGGCAATCGGCACTTCCATTTCTGTCGTAGTGGGCCTTGTGGCAATCACTCCCGCGGCCGGGTTCGTGACTCCGACCGGGGCTCTGTTCGTTGGGGGGATAGCCAGCATGATCTCCTATTTTGCCCTGGCGTACAAACACCTGCTGCCGAAGAAGATCGACGATACCTTGGATGTATTTGTGTGTCATGGCATCTCGGGGGTTTCGGGTTGTATTCTGACCGGGGTATTTGCAACCACGCAGGTCAACTCCTCTGGTTCCAACGGCTTGCTCTACGGAAATCCGGGGCTGGTTTGGAATCAAGTGGTGGCTGTTCTGGCTACCGTGACTGTTACGGTCGTCGGCACCGCAGTCATTCTCCTGTTGATCAAAGCAGTTATGCCTATCAGGCCAACCAGGGAGGAAGAGGAGATCGGAATTGATATCATCGAGCATGGCGAGAGCGCCTATACTCATGAGAAGTGATCATTCGATTATGAATTGGTTATTTTCTGCAAATGTCACTACATGTCAAACACTTAAAGCAGTCTTTGGTAACTACTCAATAATCCCGTGCATTATTTGAATTTGC
>JAUXDV010000120.1 GCA_030620735.1 Gammaproteobacteria bacterium | reverse complement strand
ATGGATGAATGCAAAACCTGCCATGCAAAGGATGGCTACGGCAAGAAAAAGAAAAAGTCGCCGGCGCTGGCGGGGCAGCACTACGAATATATCTTCTCAACCATAAAAATGTTCCAGTCAAAGGTGCGTTTACACGATAATGACGAGGAAGATGATCTTTTCGAAGAGATAAGCGATAACGATATTCTAAATCTGACTTCATTTCTTGTGTCGCTCGATGACAAAAAAATCAAAAAAGATGGCAAGATCAAGCTGCCCGAGATCAAAGTGGCGGCCAAAGAGGAGGTTGCAAAGAAGAAGACTCCAGGACTGCAAATTACCGATATTACCCAGACGGTGGCGCAGGTTCCTCTCAAAGAAGGCGTATCCATTGAAGATGCAATCGACGCCATGACCAACAAGGCCATCGAGTTGAACCTGAAACTGGTCGGTCGCCAGGATGTTTCAAGGGAGTTGGAAGCGCGTGGCGTGGAAACCCCCTACCTCTCGATTCTGCAATTCTGCGATCCCATGGACGCCCGCACCATGATCATGAGCAACCCCGTCTATGCAAGCTACATGCCCTGCCGTATCGCTCTGGTCGAGGATAAGGAGAAGAAGCCTGTGCTGATGATGTTGAACCTCGATATGCTGATCAATAGCGAACTGGTTGATCAAAAGGTTGTCGAGACTGCGATCAAAGTCAATCAGGCGATGCTGGAGATTATGATGGCGGGTGCATCAGGGGAGTTCTAACAAACTGTCCACCAACCCTAAGTCCGTGCCAAAAGTCAGACTATCACCTCTATTCATCGTGGTCAGATGCCCACTCCTACGCCTGAAGCCGGCAAATGTCGTAGGAGCGGTCTTCCGGCCGCGAAGTGCACGGACTTTTTGAGAAGTTACAGTTGATTGACCCACCCCGCATTTCTGCTATTCTGCACTGAATGAACGCTCTCAAGCGCTGAAGTAATACGGCGTGCAGAACGTGATTTTTCTACAGGATAGACGATGGATTTTGAATTAGCATCTATAGCCCTGGGCGACGTCACATGGATATCCCTGGCATTCATCCTCGGTTTTCTCGTCAAGCAGATCGGGTTGCCGCCACTGGTTGGTTTCCTGGCGGCGGGATTCGTACTGAATATGGCCGGCGTGCATGGCGGTGAGGTGATACCCAAAATCGCCGACCTGGGTATTACCTTGCTGCTGTTCAGCGTTGGTCTGAAGCTGAATCTGAAAAATCTGATGCGTCCCCGCGTGTGGGCGGTCACCAGTATGCATGTCGTCATTACGGTGATTGTTTTCGGTGTTGCCATCTACGCGCTGGCGCTGGCGGGCGCACCGCTGTTCTCCACGCTTGATCTGCAACTCTCATTGATGATCGCCTTCGCCCTGAGTTTCTCCAGCACGGTTTTTGTGGTCAAGGTGCTGGAAGAGCGGGGTGAGATGAAGTCCCTCCACGGCAGCATTGCCATCGGCATCCTCATCATGCAGGATCTGGCAGCAGTCATCTTTCTCGCTTTCTCCGCAGGCAAGGTTCCCTCTGCGTGGGCGCTGCTGCTGCTGTTGCTGATTCCGCTGCGTCCGCTGCTGCAGAATCTTCTGCAGCGGGCAGGCCATGGCGAGTTGCTGATTCTGTACGGCCTTTTCCTGGCCCTTGGCGGGGCCGAGATTTTTGAGTTGGTGGGGGTCAAGGGTGACCTTGGCGCGCTTGCCGTAGGAGTGCTGATTTCAGCCCATCCCAAGGCGTCGGAGATGGCAAAGACACTGCTTGGATTCAAGGAGTTGTTCCTGGTTGGCTTTTTCCTCAGCATTGGCCTTTCGGGCGATCTTAGCCTGCAAAGCCTGGTCATCGGGGCATTGCTTGTTCCCTTTATATTCCTCAAATCGGCGCTCTTTTTCGCGTTGTTGACACGTTTTAAATTGCGCGCGCGAACCTCGCTGATGGCAACCCTGAATCTCACCAACTACAGTGAATTTGGATTGATCGTTGCTGCTGTCGGCGTCTCCAATGGCTGGATTGGCAGTGAATGGCTGATTATTATCGCAATCGCACTGTCGCTCTCTTTTGTTGTCGCGGCGCCATTGAACACCCGTGCAGACACGCTCTACTTTAATTACCGTGAGTTTTGGAAGAGATTCCAGGGGCGTGTCAGATCATATGATGACCAGGAGATCGAGCAGCCCGGCGCATCTATCATCATTATGGGTATGGGGCGGATTGGGACAGGCGCCTATGACCGCATGCATGAACTCTGTGGAAATAAGGTATTTGGCATCGATTCCAATGCCGATACAGTAGCAAGTCACCTTGCCGCTGGGCGTAATGTGGTGCTGGGCGATCCGACCGATGCGGATTTCTGGGACAGGGTGAAGCGGGACCATGGCGTAGATCTGATCATGCTGACATTGCCGAAGATACAGTCAAATCTCGCCATTCTCAGGCAGCTCAAACGATTCGGCTTTCCCGGAGATATCGCGGTGCTGGCGCAATTCCCTGATGAGGAGCCGATATTGAAACAGGCCGGCGCATCTGCTGTCTTCAATATCTACGCCGAGGCAGGTTTGGGTTTTGCGGATCATGTGGTGGATTTAAGGTCCGGCTGAATGAATAATGAGTGTTTGTCTATGCGTTTGAGTTTATACTCGCGCGTTTTATATTTCACAGGATAGGGTAGAACAAAATGGCAGAAAAAATTGAGGCTCCGGCCATTGTAGAGCAGGCTAAAGAGCTGCTGGATCCTGCAAAGGGCGGGGAGTTGCTTGATAAAGGCATGGACTTGCTGATGCAGTACGGTCTGAAAGCACTGGCAGCCATCGCCATATTCATTATCGGCCGCATGGTGGCGAAATGGGTGAAGCGGCTTATTACCAGGATGATGACAAAGGCGGATGTCGATCCGATGATCATCGGCTTTACCAGCAGCATTGCCTATATTGGACTGCTGGCTTTCGTTGTGGTGGCTGCATTGGGTCAGTTGGGCGTACAGACCACCTCTTTCATCGCCATACTTGGTGCCGCCGGCCTGGCGGTTGGCCTGGCTCTGCAAGGGTCGCTGGCAAACTTTGCCGCAGGTTTTCTGCTGATCATCTTCCGTCCTTTCAAACTCGGCGATGTGATCGAGGCGGCAGGGGTGACAGGGAAAGTCGATGCCATTCATATCTTCACAACAACCCTGAAAACACCGGATAACAAAACCATTATCATCCCCAATGGAAAACTCTCCGCTGATAATATAATCAACTACTCCACGCAAGAGACCCGCCGCGTGGATCTGACGGTCGGGGTCTCCTATGATGCCGACCTCAAGGAGGTGCGCCGGGTGCTGGAGGATATCATCAGCAAAGAGGAGCGCGTACTCAAAGATCCTGAACACCTGGTTGCAGTGGGTGAACTGGCGGACAACAGTGTCAATTTCGTGGTGCGCCTGTGGGTCAACAGCGGCGACTACTGGGGCGTCACCTTCGACATGAACGAGACCATTAAAACCCGTATGGATGAAGCTGGCATAGGCATCCCCTATCCACAACGTGATATACATCTCTATCAACATAGTGTAGATTGATCCTGGTCCCTATCAGGCACAAACACCAAACGTCCAACAATCATCACCATAGGAGAGTCATTGAATGACACATCAAGCAACACGGCATGCTTTAGTCATCGCCGTATTTTTAGGCAGCAGCGGTATGGCTGTCGCCGAAGAGAAGGCAGCGCCTGCCGAAGCAGCCATGAACGATGCTGAAGAGCAGATGATCGCCCTCGATGCGCTGAACAGGATGGGAAGCTATTTGCGCTCCCTTGAGTCATTCAAGGTCCAGGCAGTCACCAGTACCGATGAGGTGCTGAGCAATGGGCAGAAGATTCAGTTTGACAAGAGTGTAGAGATCCAGGCAAAGAAGCCGGCCGGTTTGAGGGCTGATGTCACATCGCCCTATGGAGAGCGCAGCTTCTATTACGACGGCAAAGCCTTCACGCTGCATACCCCGGCCAATAAATTTTACGCCACCATCCCGGTATCCGGCACCAATGGGGAATTGATCGAGGCGGTGCAGAGCAAGACTGGTGCGAATCTGCCACTGGCCGACCTATTCTATTGGGGAGCGGATGAGGGAGCGGGCGATGATATTGAAAGCGCAATTGTCGTCGGCTATGGCAGTGTCAATGGCGTGAAGTGCGAGCATTACGCCTTCCGCCAGAAGGAGGTCGACTGGCAGATCTGTATCCAGCAGGGCGAGACGCCGTTGCCATTGAAACTGGTGATTACCTCCAAGCTCGAAGAGGAGCAGCCGCAGTTTGTCTCCGTGATGAAGTGGGATACTGCCGCTTCACCGGATCCAAAGGCGTTTACCTTTACTCCCGGGGAGGGTGATACAAAAATTGCTTTCAACCCGGTCGGAGAGAAATCCGCAGCAGCACCTAAAGGAGACGAGAAATGATCAGATTATTCAACAAGTCCAACGTACTGGTTGTAGCCACGGTTGCCGTCATGGTCGTTGCCTGGTCCCTGCCTGACCCGGCGGAAGCAAGGAGAGGTGGAGGTGGCGGCCATCGAGGTGGCGGTGGTGGCGGTGGTGGCCATAGAAGCGTCAAGGGCAGGACGAATACCAACGTGAATCGTGGCGGCAGCCGTCATAAAAGCGTCAACAAAAAGAACGTCAATAAGAACGTTAACCGCAAGAACGTGAATGTGAATAAGAAGAACGTTAACATCAATAAAAATGTCAATGTGGATGTGAACCGCCGTGGCGGCTACTATGGACGTGGCTATAATCCTGTCGGGACGGCAGTCGCCGTTGCTGCTACGGCTGTAGTGGTGGGGTCTATCGTGAATTCGCTGCCCTCCAACTGCACAACAGTGGTGACCAACAACATCTCCTACAGGCAGTGTGGAAGCACCTGGTATGAGCCGCGCTACTCGGGCGGCAGCAGCTCCTACGTGGTGGTCAATTCACCCTATTGAGAACAGCAACTTGCGTTCATCGCGGTCAGATGACCGCTCCTGCATGGGGTGCTTATTACTCGTAGGAGCGGCCTTCCGACCACGATTTTACGGATGCCTGATAGAGACGACATTCGAGACGTGGGCCAACCCCTTTACGCCGCTGCGCGTGCCGCTGATCTTCAACCTGTGCCGCGACCCCTACGAACGCGCGCAGTTAACATCCAACACCTATTACGACTGGATGGATGCACGGGATTCCTGAGATATTGTGATCCCTATACATATATCTTTGATAGTGCTATGTTTACAAGCACTATCAGTAATTTCTCAATAACTCTGTGCAGAAAAGCTGGTACTGACCCTGCGCAAACTCAATGCACGGGGTTATCGAGAAGTTACCACTATCATATCTAAATTCATTCATCTCACCGTGTGACGATGAAGAAACTTTTCCTGATTAGCCGAGGAACACGCGATGAAACGCATCTATATTCCACTCTTTGCTGTTTATGTCTTTCTTGGCGCCACAGCGTTGGTGGCGGAAGAGGCGGCACAGCCGATGGTCGAAGCTGCAGCTGTAAAACCCGATGCTGCAAAGGCGCAGCAGGCGCTGGCTGCTGCGGATGTTAAGCCGGAGGTTGATGCTGTTGAGGAGCTTGGCTGGCCGCGTGCGTATCAGCATGAGGAGGGAGAAGTGGTCGTTTACCAGCCGCAGATGGACGAATGGAAGGATTTTACCACCCTGACGGCCAAGGCGGCGGTCTCCGTACAGTTCAAGGGGAGTGACGAGTTTCAGTATGGCGCTGTCTACTTCAAGGCTACGACCGAAGTGGATAAAGATGAAGATGAAGTGCTGCTGGATGACCTGGCAATCACCAAAACGCACTTCCCCGATATCGACGACGCGATTGCTGCAAAGGCCAGCGATTTAGTGGCCAGGGCGATTCCCGTAGAGGGCAGCATGATCATGTCGCTGGACCGTCTTGTCGCTGACCTTGAGGCTGACAGACAGAATGTCAAAGAGGTCAATGTCAATCTCGATCCGCCGCCGATCTACTACAGCGACCAGCCTGCTGTCCTGCTGATGTTCATGGGGGAACCCTCCTTCAAACCGGTCGAGGATGTCGATGGATTGATGTTCGCCGTCAATACCAACTGGGATCTGCTGCTGGATGTCTCTACTTCCACCTATTACCTGCTCAACGAGGAGAGCTGGATGGAGACGGCGGATCCGGTCAAGGGGCCGTGGAAAAACACCGGGAAGCTCCCGGATGT
>JAUXDV010000268.1 GCA_030620735.1 Gammaproteobacteria bacterium | reverse complement strand
TCCAGCTTCGTTCACATGGATGTCGGCAAAGTGCGTACCTGGGGAAAAAGGAGCCGCTACGGCTGATTGGTATCCACACTTTTTTATGAGGGTGAAACCTCTTTGAAGCCCCGCTCTTTGAGCGGGGTTTTTTGTGCTGGAAACGTAACATCTTAACAACTCCGTGCAGACTCAAACAATACACAGTCTGTTTGAGAAGTTATGTTTATCATGCGAACAAATTAGCTCTGCTTTTTTGTCTCAAACCCCGCTGTAAAGGTTGATTTTATGGTAGAATTCACTGCTTGATTATCAATCACCTCACCCTCGAAGACGAGGGTGTCAACACCACCTTTGAAACCACCCTGCCATGACTGAGTTCGCCAAGGAAGTTCTCTCGATCAATCTCGAAGACGAGATGAAGCAATCCTATCTGGATTATGCAATGAGCGTTATTGTCGGGCGCGCTCTGCCTGACGTCAGGGATGGCCTGAAGCCTGTTCACCGCCGCGTCCTTTTTGCGATGCATGAACTGCGCAATGACTGGAACAAACCCTACAAAAAATCAGCCCGTATCGTCGGTGATGTCATCGGTAAGTATCACCCGCATGGCGATACAGCGGTTTACGATACCATCGTGCGCATGGCGCAGCCCTTCTCCTTGCGCTACATGCTTGTGGATGGACAGGGCAACTTCGGCTCTGTCGATGGTGATTCTCCGGCGGCCATGCGTTATACCGAAATTCGCATGTCAAAAATCGCCCACTCTCTGCTTCAGGATCTTGAAAAGGAGACGGTGGATTTTGTAGCAAACTACGATGGTTCGGAGCATGAGCCTTCGGTATTGCCGACAAGAGTTCCGAATCTGCTGGTGAATGGCTCATCAGGCATCGCTGTGGGCATGGCGACGAACGTCCCGCCGCACAACCTGAGTGAAACCATCAATGCCTGTCTCGCGCTGATCGATAATCCTGACCTCGGCTACAGGGAGCTCATGGAATATCTTCCGGGGCCCGATTTTCCGACCCAGGGAATCATCAATGGCGCTCGCGGAATTGACGAAGCCTATCGTACGGGGCGGGGCCGCATCTATCTGCGCGCCCGTGCGGAGAGTGAGGAGTTCGACCATGGGCGCCTGCGTATCATCGTCACGGAACTGCCATACCAGGTCAACAAGGCGCGTCTTCTGGAAAAGATTGCCGAACTGGTCAAGGAGAAAAAACTCGAAGGCATCACCGGCCTGCGTGATGAATCCGACAAGGATGGCATGCGCATGGTGATCGAGCTCAGACGCGGCGAAGTCTATGAAGTGGTGTTGAACAACCTTTTCAAGCAGACCCAGATGCAAAATGTGTTCGGCATCAACATGGTTGCCCTGGTAAATGGTCAGCCGCGTCTGCTGAATCTAAAACAGATACTCGAGCTGTTTTTGCGTCACCGCCGCGAAGTGGTCACCAGGCGCACCCTGTTTGAGCTGCGTAAGGCGAGGGATCGTGCGCATATCCTCGAAGGACTTGCGGTCGCGCTGGCCAATATTGACGAAATTATCGAACTCATCAAGAAGGCGCCGAACCCCGCCGAGGCCAGAAGCGGGCTGATGGCGCGACACTGGCGGTCGGGGCCGCTTGAGGCGATGCTGCAGCGCAGTGGCGCCGATGCAACCAAACCGGAGGATCTTGCCGAAGGGTTTGGCCTGAGCGAACAGGGCTACCGCCTTACCGAAAAGCAGGCACAGGCGATTCTGGATCTGCGTCTGCAGAAGCTTACAGGACTGGAACAGGAAAAAATTCTCAACGAGTTTGAGGAGATTCTGCAACTCATTGGTGATCTGCTTGATATTCTCTCCAGCGCTGACCACCTTATGGATGTCATTCGAGAAGAGTTGCAGCTGATCAACGAGCAGTTTGGTGATGAGAGGCGTACACAGATCGTTGCCGATCAGCTCGACCTGACTACCGAAGACCTGATCCCGCAAGAGGATATGGTGGTGACCTTCTCGCACCTGGGTTACGCCAAGTCGCAGCCGCTCGATGCCTATCGTGCACAGCGACGCGGAGGCAAAGGAAAAACAGCGACCAAAACAAAGAGTGACGATTTTGTCGACAAGCTGTTTGTTGCCAATACGCACGACACTATTCTGTGCTTTTCCAGTCGTGGCAAGGTCTACTGGCTCAAGGTTTATCAGCTGCCGCAGGCTGGCAGAACGGCGCGCGGCCGACCGATGAACAACCTGCTGCCGCTCGAGGAGGGTGAACGCATCACTGCGGTGCTGCCGATTCGCGACTATGCATATGACAAATTCGTGTTTATGGCGACCAGCTCCGGCACCGTCAAAAAGACGCCGTTGACAGCATTCTCGCGTCCGTTGAAGAGCGGCATCATCGCACTTGGATTGCGTGATGATGACCACCTGATTGGCGTCGATATCACCGATGGCTCGCAGGATGTAATGCTGTTCACTTCCGAGGGAAAGGCAATCCGTTTTAATGAGTCCAATGTGCGATCTATGGGGCGTACGGCGACCGGTGTGCGTGGAGTCAGGCTTAGCGGTGACCATGAGGTGATCTCGCTGATCATTGCACGCGACAATGCCAAGGTGCTGACTGCTGTCGAAAATGGTTACGGAAAATGCACAACCATCGAGAACTATCCGATCAGGGGACGTGGCGGCATGGGCGTCATCTCAATCAAGACATCTGAGCGCAATGGTGCCCAGATTGGCGCCGTACTGGTTGATGATGACGATGAAATCATGCTGATTACCGATGGTGGCACGCTGGTGCGCACCCTGGTTGCGGGTATCTCGGTCACGAGCCGCAGCACCCAGGGTGTGAAGCTCATCAACCTGAGCAAGAAAGAACACCTCATCGGCATAGAACGCATCGTCTCTCTCGACGAAGAGGGAGATGACAAAGTGGAAGAGGGCAGCGGGGATGATGAATCCACGCAGAGTCCTGAAGAGAACAGTGAAGAAAACACTGAAGAAAACGCTATAGAGAATGATTCAACGGAGTCCTAGAGAGATGACAAGGGTTTATAATTTTAGCGCAGGACCGGCGGCGTTGCCGCAAGCGGTTCTGCAAATTGCACAACAGGAGATGCTTGAGTGGCAGGGTACAGGGATGTCGGTGATGGAGATGAGCCATCGCGGCAAAGCCTTTAT
>JAUXDV010000132.1 GCA_030620735.1 Gammaproteobacteria bacterium | reverse complement strand
AGATCGGTTCGATCAACCACCCGCTGAATTGCATCTTTTATTTCCACAAAAAAACCTCTTTAATAGAAGCTGGCAGTTCGCAGTAGACAGTTTGCAGTAAAAAACATGGAACAGAAACTGCAATCTTTCTTTTGCTGCATACTGCCAACTGATGACTGCTAACTTTTATTTCTACTGCTGCAGAAAATTCTGCAGCAATTGATGTCCCTGGCGCGTGAGTATCGATTCGGGATGAAACTGTACACCCTCTACTGCCAGATGCTTGTGCCTCACACCCATGATCTCATCCACATTACCTTCATCATCCGCTGTCCATGCCGTTATCTCAAGCTCATCGGGAAGCGTGGCTTTTTCGATCACCAGCGAGTGGTAGCGGGTGGCCACCAATGGATTCTCCAGCCCGGAGAAAACACCACCATCAGCATGAAAAACCGGCGAAGTCTTGCCATGCATCACCTGGCCCGCGCGCACAATGGCGCCGCCAAATGCAACGCCGATCGACTGATGGCCGAGGCACACTCCGAGGATCGGGATTTTTCCCGCAAAAGTTTTGATCGCCTCGACCGAGATTCCCGCTTCTGCCGGCGTACAGGGACCGGGGGAGATCACCAGGTGCGATGGGGCGAGTGCGGCAATCTCATCAGTGCTGATTTCATCATTGCGACGCACCAGGACATCGGCACCCAGCTCACCAAAATACTGCACCAGGTTGAACGTAAAGGAGTCATAATTATCTATCATCAGCAACATGATCAGAGCTCCCCATCCAGTCGTTCCAGTCCGGCCTCGGCCATGGCGACAGCGCGGAAAATCGCACGTCCCTTGTTCATGGTCTCTTTCCACTCCAGCTCCGGAACCGAATCCGCCACGATACCGGCGCCCGCCTGAATATGCAGCACCTCATCCTTGATCACAGCAGTGCGGATGGCAATTGCCGTATCCATATTTCCGTTCCACGCCAGGTAGCCCACGGCGCCGGAATAGACGCCGCGCTTGACAGGCTCGAGCTCATCGATGATCTCCATCGCGCGGATCTTGGGTGCCCCGGAGACGGTTCCAGCCGGGAAAGTGGCGCGAATCACATCGATCGCATTCATCCCCTGTTTCAAATCAGCGGTGACATTGGAGACGATATGCATCACATGGGAGTAGCGCTCGATCATCATTTTTTCTGTCAGATTGACACTGCCGATTTGTGCAACCCGCCCGACATCGTTGCGCCCGAGATCAATCAGCATGAGATGTTCGGCCAGCTCTTTGGGATCGGCCAGCAGCTCTATCTCAAGTTCGAGATCCTCCTCTTCGCTGTACCCCCTGCGACGGGTCCCGGCAATCGGGCGTACTGTCACCTCGCCATCTTCCAGGCGCGTCAGGATCTCCGGTGACGATCCGACAATATGGAAATCATCCAGATTCAGAAAATACATATAGGGTGAGGGATTCATTCCACGCAGGGCGCGGTAGAGATCCAGCGGCGGGGCATGATAGGGAATACTCAGACGCTGGGAGATAACCACCTGCATGCAGTCTCCATCAAGAATGTACTTCTTGACATGTTCAACCGCCTGCTTGAATCCATCCTCGCTGAAACCGGAACTGAAATCAGATTCAACCACCTGCCGCGGCTTGCTGATACGATCCCGCGGCGCACCCTTGTGCATTTTTTCCGCCAACTCAGCGATACGCTGCTGCGCCTGTTCCAATGTGCCGCCTGCTGTCGGATCGGCATGCACAATGATGAACATGCGCCCGGAGAGGTTGTCAAACACCACCAGCTCGTCCGAGACCATCAGCAGAATATCAGGGGTTTGCAGCAGGTCCGGATTGGGCGACTGCTTCAGCCTGGATTCGATATAACGGATGGTGTCATAGGAGAAATAGCCCACCAGGCCACCAGAAAATCGCGGCAACCCATCGAGCTCCGCAGCATGGAAACTCTGCTGGAACTCATCGACAACAGTGAGCGGATCATCCGAATGAAACGATTCGGTAACACTGTCGCCATCAAAAAAGGTAATCTCATCGCCGCGCACCTCGAGGCGCAAACGACCTGGCAAACCGATGATCGAGTAGCGGCCCCACTTCTCACCGCCATGAACCGACTCGAACAGGTAGGAGTATGGGCCATCGGCCAGTTTAAGATAGACGCTTAACGGCGTATCCAGATCCGCCAGCACCTCCCGTACAACAGGAATGCGGTTGAATCCTTCGCTAGCAAGGGATGAAAATTCTTCAGGGGTCATATTAGGGGTCATGACAGGTTCCACACAATATCAATATCAATTCAAAAAAAAGAGTCACCAATAGCGTTATCAGCGCCATCGGACGCCTGTTTTGAGGGTATTATTGCGTGTAAACAGGTACATTTGCCGCCCGTCAATCGATACGTAAATAATATGAGAAGTGGTTTGAGGCCACATTAACAAATTCACGACAAGTTTCAATAGCCGGAATGAATTATTTCATATTTTTATAGCAGAAAGAGGAATTTTCAGTAAAATCATCCACATCTTCACCTGATTTGACCCGCTAATGATTCCAGAACACCTGCGACCGAAAACCTGGCCCCTGTGGCTTGTAGTCGGACTCCTGCGCCTGATGCTGCTGCTTCCCTGGTCTGTATTGATGAAAATCGGCCCGGTGATGGCGGATCTGGTTTACAAGTTTATTCCCCAAAAACGCCAGGATATATTGACGACGAACCTGAAACTCTGCTTTCCCGAGTTATCTGAGAGTGAACGGGAGCAGTTGGCGCAGCAGCATATTCACGCCATGGGCAAGGGAGTGATCGATCTCGGACTTGCCTGGTGGGCCAGCAGGCGCAGACTCGAACCTCTCGCACATTTTCAGGGACTTGAGCACCTGCAGAAGGCAATGGATGAAGGGAAAGGCGTTATCCTGCTATCGGCGCACTTTACCTCCGTCGAGATGAGCGGACGCCTGATCTCGCATCATTTCCCGATCGATACCGTCTACCGCCCCAGTGAAAAACCCTTTACCGAACACCTGCTGCACATCAACCGCGAACACCACTCCGCCAGCACCATTCACAAAAGCAATGTCAGGGGTATGATTCGCAGCCTCAGGCAGGGACATGCCATCTGGTATGCCCCGGATCAGAACATGGGAACAGACAAACCGCTTTTTGTCCCCTTCTTAGGAGTGGAGACCGCCACCAATACTGCCACCTCCTCCCTGGCGCGCATCACGGGCGCGGCCGTCATCCCCTTTTTATGCCTGCGCCGCCGGGATGGCAAGGGCTACGACCTGGAGTTGTCTCCGCCCCTGGATGATTTCCCATCCGGTGATCTGCGCCAGGACGCTATTCGCATCAATGAAATTTTTGAAACCTGGATCAGACGCCAGCCGGAAGACTATTTCTGGTTGCACAGGCGTTTCAAGCAACGTCCGAAAGGAGAGAAATCGTTCTATGACAAATAACTCCCTCTCCCTCCTGGAGAGGATTGGTCAATCTTTTACAGATATTCCAGCCACTCGGCATAGCCCGCCTGGATTCCTTTGAAGGCCACTTCGAAAGCTTCGCGGGGCTTCTTGTAGGGATCGGCAATTTCACTCTCAGACCATTTTCCGATTGCAAAGACCCTTCCCCTCGCAAAGGGGAACTGCTCCTCAACCTTGCGCTGCTGCCATGACTCCATGGTAATAATCAACTCTGAGTCAGCAACAATCTGTGGAGTGATCTGGCGCGCCAGGTGCTGACTGATATCGATACCAATTTCGTCCATCAGTTCAATCGAGAACGGATCAGCCGGATGATTGACCAGTGCCCCCAAACCTGCCGAAGAGACCTGCATCTGCAAGCCTTTCTCCTCTGCATAGTGACGAAACAACCCCTCTGCAATTGGACTACGGCAGATGTTGCCGATGCAGACGGTGAGTAGAGATTGGATCATTCAGTAAACTCCGGACTTCTTAGAATTGAATCAAGCCCGGCATGATAGCAATTTAGGCGGTTTTTGTCTCTATGCATGCGAAAAAATAGCAATTCTCAAAGGCGGGTTCCCAAGCTGGAGCTTGGGAACCAGATAAGCCTGGGTCCGCTGGCACCCAAGCTCCAGCTTGGGCGCACAATGCTGGAAGCTCCAGCTTCCCATAACCCGTCACCATGCCAATGCCAGACACGCCTCGATTATTGAATTGAAGCTGGAGCTTCGCGACGGGGGGTTCCCAAGCTGGAGCTTGGGAACCAGATATCAGGCTATCTCCACAAGCAGGCGGTCGATCATGCCCTCTGCCTGGCCGGCATAGCCTCCGCCGAACATATTGGCATGGTTGAGAATTTGGTAAAGATTGTAGAGGGTTTTCCTGACCGCATATCCTGAGTCAAGCGGCCACACGGCGTTGTAGGCCGCATAAAAATCAGCGCCGAACCCGCCAAAGAGTTCGGTCATGGCAATATCGGCTTCCCTGTCGCCATAATAGATGGCCGGATCATAGATAACCGGTGTCCTGTCCTTCTGATAGCCGATATTCCCTCCCCACAGATCTCCATGCAGCAACGAGGGAACAGGATTGTGGTCCATCAGCAGATGAACCCTTTCAAGCAGCTTCCCGCCCTGTTGCTGCAGGCGGCCTGTAAATCCATTGCGTGCCGCCAGCTGCAGTTGAAACCCGAGTCGATGCTCACACCAGAATTTGACCCACTCATGCTGCTGATGATTGATTTGCTGCGTCGAGCCGATGGTGTTGTCGATCGACCAACCGAAATGCTGCGCCTGATGCCGATGCAGCAGCGCCAGCTGTTCACCCGCCATGCGGCCGTCGCCGCTATGCCCCAGCCCCATGTTCTCCAGCACCAGCCAGGCCTGGTCCTTACTCTCGCCAACTGCAATTGGCATTGGAACCCGGATGGCCTGAGCATGCTGCAACTCCAGCAGTCCCGCATACTCAGCATCAAACATGTGGCGCATGTGCGCCGTGTTGATCTTGACGAAGTAGCTTTTTCCCTTGCCAGTGAGACGAAAGGCAGAGTTGATGCAGCCGCCTCCGACCGGGGTCTTCCGTTCGATCTGGAAGTTTTCTCCGGTTGCCTGTGAAATCGCCTTTTCGACAGCAGACCACTCCATTTATCACCACCTCGAGCAAGAAAACAATATGTAGGATGCTGCTGAGGAACGAAGCGCATCGATCGCGGGGTTTTTACTCGACAGATGCGCTTCGCAAGCTCAGCAGCATCCTACGCTATCTCAAATAATATACAGGTTATTGAGAGGCTACATACACTCGTTCCCACGCAGGAGCGTGGGAACGAGTGTAATTAGCGTGCTTTTCGTGTCTTTCGTGGTTAAAAAGAGCTTTTCTTTACCCCTTCACATAGGCATCGATATGCCGGGGTTGCCTTTGACATTGACCAGCTTGGGGGTGTTGAGCTTGTCAATCTTGACGCTCTTCTGGTCGCGCAGATATTCGGCGACCACTTCCCAGATCGGACGTCCGGGAGATTTGGATCCCACGGTTGCCCAGCCAGCGACCATGTAGCCTTTATCGGCTTCGATGGCCGTGCCGTCATCCAGAGTCATATTCTGGATGCGTTTGCCCATTCCCGCAGTGGGATCGCAGACATAGTCGAGGCCGCCGAGGCGCACCATGTCGCCACCCTGCTGGTAGTAAGGGTCTGCGTTGAAGAGGTTGTCACACACATCTTCCAGGATGGCCTTGATCTCGGAGCCTTTCATCTCACGGCGATAGGTCTCGGGATAGGTGATGCAGGTCTGGTCCATGACATGATCCATGGTGATCTTCTGCCCGGGAAGCACAGTCGTTCCCCAGCGGAATCCCGGTGACAGCGAGATCTGCGCATCATTCACCGTCGTCAGCGCATCACAGATGACCTGGTCGAAAGTGCCGTTGAA
>JAUXDV010000204.1 GCA_030620735.1 Gammaproteobacteria bacterium | reverse complement strand
AGTTACAAGCGCATTTACTGCCGCCGCAGGCGTGGCTCGATTTTTTGGTTGAAGATTCACCTGAATCAGAGCCGGAGTCAGCGACATTTTTCTTTTTTCCGCCTTTAAAGTCCGTCTCGTACCAACCACCGCCCTTGAGGCGGAATCCCGGCGCCGAGAGCATTTTTTTTAATGCCGGTTTACCACAGGCGGGACACTCGATCAGCGCTTCATCGCTGATTTTCTGCATCGCCTCCATTTCGTGGCCACACTCTTCACAACAATATTCATAAATTGGCATCGTGTTTACTCCTCCTCCCGACACAATAAAGCGCAGGATTTTACCACAAGTTCTGTTATTAACCACGGAACACACAGACCACACTGAATTTTTATCTTTTCCGTGTATTCAGTGTGTTCCGTGGTTGCTTATTTGTACGTCACTTCTCTCGACAAGTGCGCTTCAGCTATCAGGTCGAACTGAGATCAACCGCTATGCGTTTGCAGTCGATATGACGGGCAAACTCTGCATCTTCGGGAAACTCCTGCGCAATGATCCAGATTTGCGGCAGATGCTGCAGTGTCGCCATCGACTGTAGCGAATGGCTGGTGCGCTCCTTGTCAAAGAATGCAAAGGGCTCATCCAGAAACAGAAACTGATTGCCTTTGAGAGCATCATCAGCAAGCGCCTGTGACATGCTGAGCCGAACCGCCAGCAGCACCTGGCGCTGGGTTCCGCTGGAGACCTCGTCGAACTCCATGAAGTCACCCTTCTTGGAGGAGAACAGCTGTACATCCAGATCATCATCCAGCTTGATATGCTGGTATTGTCCCTGGGTCAAATCCGGCAGTATAGTGCCCGCCCCGTCACGCAATTCACGATTGAATTTTTTGGCGACGCGCTCAATGGCGCCGTCAAGCAGTTGTGTCGCCAGCGCCCGCACCTTGATCTGCTGACTGTTGTCTTCAACAGTATGCTGAAAGCTGTTCTGCTGATGCTGCAAGCCTGTGGCCCGATGCACACGATCGCGCTCCCCGGCGATCTCCTCATCCAGCTGCTTGAGTCTCTCCTCCTGAAGATTGATCACCTGGTTAAGCCATGTGGCCTCACGGTTGGCGCCTGACTGCACATCCTTGTCACTGGCCTGATGCAGCTTCAGCCACGACAATAACGTCGATGTCTGGGCGGCATCGATCTGCAGCTCTACAGCGTCATCATCAAGTCCCAGCAGTTTGAGGTCTTCACCACTGTTGCGCTGTTCGACACTTTTTTCGAATAACTGATGGTAGCCGCCGCTGCCCGATTCAAGCTGCCGTATCCTGGAAGCTGCCGAGGAGCCGCTTTTCCATAACAGCAAAGCAATCAGACCAAATGCGCCGGCGAGATAGACGAGCAGAGGAAGAAACGCATCACTCCAAAAAGGAATTTTCGCCAGTAAATCATGCATAACCACGGAGACAGCACGTTCAGGCAGCAGCGTTATCATCAACCAGATTGACGCCAGCATTGCTCCTGACAACAGCAGCAGCATCTCGTATAGACGTGATTTCCCTCTTGTTGATTTCGCCGCCTGGAAATCGTTCAAGGTTGCCAGATAAGCGCTGGTTTTCTCCTGCAGCTCTTCTCCACGCTGCTCACAGGCATCGCAGGCAGCATCGATGGATGCACGCTGTGTCTCCATCTCCTGCAGATAATTCGGTATCACGCCCAGATCTTCCAGCTCCTCCTGCAGATGGATATGCTGTGAATCAGCATTCACCATTCCTTTGCGGAAATGGGCAATTTCACGTTCAAACTCATCACGCGCTTCTTCCAGAGAGAGAATACCCGCCATGCTCTTGATCGCATCACTGTGCGGATGAGGGGTCGTCAGTTCACGCTGGGCAAGGTAGAAAGATTCGATATATTCATCATATTTGATGCCCAGAATCTGCTGCAACTGCAGCTTGACGGCATCCGCGCCCTTGGTGACATGTTCATCTTCGCCGACGACCGACAGCCTGGCGCTGTGGTTGCCGTCTGAATCAAGATGGCGTGTAATTTCATACTCCTTGCCGTCCGCAGCCACAAATCGCAGCATCACCAGACAGCGGTTTTCACCCCAGCGAATCACTTTCTGGCGGTTCTTCTCATTCAGAGACCAGGTGCGTCCAAACAGCGCAAAGCAGATTGTTTCACCAATGCTGCTTTTTCCGGATTCATTTGGACCACTGATACCGATCACGCCCTTTTGCGGCATATCTTCAAGCAGCAGGGTTCCATATTTAAGGACATTTTTCGCATAAAGACGGGTAATGATCATGCGCGCTCTCCTCCCTCAAGCAGTGGGATCAACTGACGCACAGAGAGTTTGACCGCCTCATCATAGAGTTCCACATCAAACTGTCCACCGGCATTCAAGCGGTGTTCACGCTCCTCGGCGCAATAGGCTTCAAATTCCTGCAGAACTTTGGGTTTATCTTGTGACATTCCGGAAGGACCTCCTTAAAAAACATGTGTTGTTTGCATCGTCACGCAAACAGATCAAATCCTGCATAGTATAACCCATGGGAGCTCTAATCTAATCGCTGCGCGCTTAGATCAGAGTCCCCTTTCAAGTTTATCTACGGGGGAAGGGGTATAAATCAATGACTTATAGCTGGCTTGGCATTTCCCTTCCCCCGAACCCCCATCCCTTCGATACAATCAGAGCTTAGTTTCCTTATGCAATAAGACGAAGACGCACATCCAGATCACTAAAATCGACAGACTGCAGTTCCACCTGCACGATCTGATCGAGCTCCATTCCTGATGTGCGCCGCAGACGGCACTCCAGTGCGAGTTCCGGCACCAGCAAGGTCGCCCTGCGCTCATCAAGCGCCACAATGACCGCTTCACCACGCCACTTTTTCTGACGCTTCAACCACGCCAGCTTCCAGTGCTGGTTGGAGAAGCGTTCGGCGCGTCTGATCACGGAAGAAGCGGCAGACGAAGCGCCAATGCGCTCGGTAATCTCCTCATGACTCAACAATGGCTGTTGGCGTAAAAAGCTTCTGACTTGCTGATGCGTGAGCAGATCCGGATAGCGCCGCAGAGGACTGGTCACACGCGTATAGGAGTCAAGCCCCAGTCCGGAATGCCGCTCAGCCTGTGTGGCCATGCGCGACGGCTTGAACTTGCGCCGACAGGCGAAATTTGCTGCCAGGCCCTGTGGTTGGAGCACCTCTTCCGGCGGAGGCTGGTTGGCAAAAGGGATGGGGATATCGTGCTCGATGGCGAACAGGGATACGGCCTCTCCAGTCGCCAGCATCGCCTCGGCAACCATCTGCCTGCTGCCGCCGCGCTCGAGTGGACGGATCACGATTTCCTCGTCTGTGATGCGCACACTCACCTCCGGCAGATCCAGCGAAATAGCGCCGCTTTCATGACGCCGCCGGCGAAAACGTCCGGTCACTTCCAGCATTTTTGCAAAGCGGCTCTGCAACTGCTCATCAGCCTCGGCGTAGCTCAGACGCGTCACTTCGACGATGGCAGGCTGAATTTCGATATCCGACAGGCGGCCATCTTCACCCACCTCGAAACTGACTGACAATACAGGCGTCTGCTGCTGCAAACCAAGCCCCAGTTGATGTGTGACAGCATGTGGAAACATCGGGATCAGCGCTTCGGGAAGATAGAGATTGGCTCCGCGTTCACATGCAGCCACATCCAGGGCAGAGCCAGGAGATGCCAGTGCAGCGACATCTGCAATATGCACCCATAGGCGATTCCCCTGCACCGAGATAGCGTCATCCGGATCGGTGCTGCCTTCATCATCGATGGCAAAAGCAGACAGAGCAGTCAAATCAAGCCGCTCCTCATGTTCAATTTGCGGAACCTCGACCTGCGGCTCGTCCAGCGCTGTGCCTGCACGCAGCGGATGCAGGTTGAATTCTTGCTCCCAGTAGCTGGTTTTCAACAGCAGCTGATGCGCATGCCGCTCATCTTCAGGGAGCCCCAGTGCCTTCATGATGCGGCTGCCTGTCGCCTGCCCCAGCGCAACTTTTTCGACCTCCTGCAGTTGTTTGCGGTCATCCTTATCCAT
>JAUXDV010000053.1 GCA_030620735.1 Gammaproteobacteria bacterium | reverse complement strand
TAGAAGCCAAAGGATTAAAGATAGCGACAGAATTAAAAACTGTGATGCCATTTTGGAAAGCTGAGGAATACCATCAGGATTACTACAGCAGAAAAGGCGGAACACCCTATTGTCATGATCATGTAAAACGCTTCTAGCCAATCATGTATTTCAAATCACTCTTGTTGCTTTTTGTGTTTTTATCGTTCCAGGTAAATGCCGAATCGACGAAAACATGGTCTAAACCCAAACAGAGCGAAATTCGCAAAATGCTAACCCATGAGCAATATACTGTAACCCAACACGAAGGAACAGAAACCCCGTTCCACAACGCATATTGGGATAATAAAGAAGAAGGCATCTATGTCGATATCGTCAGTGGCGAACCCCTATTTAGCTCTAAAGATAAATATAAATCTGGAACAGGCTGGCCAAGTTTCACACGCCCTTTGGTTAATAAACATATTAAAGAAAAAGCAGATTGGTCATCCGGGTTCGAATTCACAGAAGTTCGTTCATTCTATGCAAATTCACATTTAGGCCATGTTTTCAATGATGGCCCGGACCCTGCAGGCCTCAGATATTGTATTAACTCTGCCTCTTTGAAATTCATCCCGAAAAACAGACTTGCCGAGTCTGGTTATCCTGAATTTACAAAGATTTTCAAGGAAAACTGATCTCACCTGAACTGCTATTCACTAGAATCCTTGAGTTGCCAACATCTTTACAAATGAGTCAAATTTTAATAATGACTCTCACCAAGACGCCAGGACCGCAAAGGTTTTTCCTGGCGAGCTTGGCCTACATGAATTCAGGTCAGTGGCGTGAGCAGGACGTGGAAGGTTTGCGAGAGAAAACAACCTCTTTCATGCCTCGTCAGTCTGAGACCTGGTCTCGCCAAGATCAACTGTGCTCAAGGCCGCCGAAATTACGGCTGCGGACACAATCGCATCACACGGCGCCGATCATACTGAAAGATAGTTCAAAAATTTCGTCTTTACCATGGTACGGCAATGCCGTATTATTCCCGTATGGTTTTTATTGAAACAACACTGTTTTCTAAGCTGCTTCATCGGTATTTGTCTGACGATGAGTATTATGCTCTTCAATTGCATTTGATGGAGCACCCCGACGGAGGAGACATCATTGCTGGCAGTGGTGGTGTAAGAAAAGTTCGTTGGGCTATTGGTAACAAAGGAAAAAGTGGCGGAATTCGAGTGATTTACTATTGGAGAGGAACAGCAGATGAAATTTGGATGCTCACCCTTTATTCAAAAAATCAAAAAGATTCGATAGCAGGCCATATACTGAAACAAATTGCAGAGGAGATTGACAATGTCTAAGCGCGATATCGGCCTTGAAATCCTGGATGGTGTTAAAGAAATCAGAGAGCATAAAGCTAATAAAGTTCAGCTAAAGACAACTGAGCTAAGCGAGCCTTCATCATCACAAGAGATACGGCGTAAACTGCATTTGTCCCAAACTGCGTTTTCGGTACTAATGGGGGTAAGTGTTCGTACTATCCAAGATTGGGAGCAGGGCAGAAGAACACCAAAAGGGCCTGCAAGGTCTTTGTTGAGAGTTGCGGAGCAGCATCCCGAAGTATTTAGTAGCATTCACTGACGAATTTAACAAAGCCATAAACACGGATGACGCAAAAAGACGCGCTACCGATTATGGCCGACGTTACCGGCCATGAAGAACATGATCATTGCTCTGTTATTGTCAGCATGCAGCGGCGGTGGAGGTGGTGGATCTACTTAATCGAAAAAGGGGTCGGTAGCAAATAGGAATTATTTGCCACTAACCCCTTTAAAATCCCCCTCAATTCCCCTTTGACAAAGGGGAAGGAAAACTCCGCTGTTATTGAGTCACAGCTTCATCAGGCCGAACACCAGCATCGGAAAGAGACCGAACAGCAGTATTGCAACACCATTGATCGCCAGCATCGTCTGGGCTGCACCGCCGACCACGACCGGCTCGTCATCAATGGGTTTGTCGAAGTACATGAACTTGACGACGCGAATGTAGTAGAAAGCGCCGATGATGGAGAAGAATACTGCAATCACAGCCAGCCACCACAGATCGATGGAAACCACCGCTTCGAGCACGAACAACTTGGCCCAGAAGCCAACCGTCGGCGGCACCCCGGCCATGGAGAACATGATCAGCAGCATGGTGAGCGCCAGCCAGGGATGGCGGTCGTTCAGGCCTTTGAGTTGATGCAGTTGGTCGACCACGACGCCTTTGCGATCCAGCGCAATCAGAATGCCAAATGCGCCGACAGCCATGAGCGCATACACGACCGCATAGAACATCGCCGCCCTGTAACCCTCGTCTGTTCCCGATAGAATGCCGAGAAAGATAAAACCGACGTGAGAGATGGTCGAATAGGCGAGCATGCGTTTGATGTTCTGCTGCGCAATCGCGACGATATTTCCCAGCGCCATGGAGAGGATCGCGAGGATTACCAGCATCATATACCAATCCTGGTGCAGGCTCTCCATCGCGCCGGCCAGCACGCGCAGCGCAATCGCTACGGCTGCAATCTTCGGCAGTGAACCAATCAGCAGGGTCACCGGCGTCGATGAGCCCTGGTAGACATCCGGCATCCACATGTGGAAGGGGACAGCGCCAAATTTGAAGGCGATACCGATGACGACAAACACCAGGCCAAAGACGAAGATCCTATTATCGCCTGCATTATCAGCAGCAATTTGCTGCATGATGCCGGGAAAATCGATCTTTCCCGTGGCGCCGTAGATCATGGAGATACCGTACAGCAGCAGACCCGAGGCCAGCGCTCCCAGCACAAAGTACTTCATTGCCGCCTCAGCACCTTTGGAGGAATCGCGGCAATAGGCGACCAGCGCATAGAGACACAGGGTTAGCAGTTCCAGTCCCAGGTAGAGAGCGATGAATCCATTAGCAGAGATCATGATCATCATGCCGAGTATCGAAAACAGACCCAGCGTCAGATATTCACTGCGCCACTCATCCATCTTGCGCAGCCCTTCCCGCGCATAGATGAACAGCGGGATAGCAATCAGCAGCAGAGCGCCCTTGAGGCTGTCGCCCATGGCGTCACGCACGTAGTTGCCGCCGAGGATGATTTCGCTGCCGCCGCCGCTAACAGAGATTGCCGCCGCGAATGCAGCCAGCAGCGTGCCCAGGGTCAGCGCATAGGGCCACATGCGGTCGCTGTCACGCGCCACGAGATCGACCAGCAGCACCAGCAAAGCACCAGTCAGCAGTACGATCTCCGGCAGTATCGTCATCAGTTGTGAGTTGTCAAATTCCATCAGTACAGCCTTACAGTTTAGACACAGCGAGGTGTTCAACCAGATTTTTGATACTGGCGTCCATCACTTCAATCAGCGGCGCCGGCCACAGCCCCAGCACCAGCACCATCACGGCCAGTGAACCCAGCACCAGCGCTTCGCGAGCGTTGATATCAGTGAGACCTGCGACGCTCTCTTTGGTCACATCACCGAATACCACGCGCTTGACCATCCACAATGTGTAGGCGGCGCCGATGATCAATGTGACAGCGGCAAGAAAGGCGAACCAGAAATTGGCGCGGAAGCTGGCCAGTATCACCATGAATTCACCCACGAAACCGGAGGTTCCCGGCAGCCCGGCATTCGCCATCGCAAAGAACACCATGAATGCGGCAAACCACGGCATGACATTAACAACGCCGCCATAGTCACTGATTTCACGCGAGTGCATGCGGTCATAGAGCACGCCGACACAGAGGAACATCGCTGCGGAGATGAAGCCGTGGGAGATCATCTGCACCATGCCGCCCTCCATGCCGAGAATCGCGCCGGTCTCGGCGTTCTCATTGGAGGCGATCATGAAGACGATAAAAAAGCCCAGCGTGACGAAACCCATGTGCGAGATCGACGAATAGGCGATCAGCTTCTTCATGTCGCTCTGCACCAGTGCCACATAACCGATATAGACCACTGCAATGAGTGACAGCGTGATGATGAAGAGATCCAGCTGATGACTGGCGTCCGGTGTGATCGGCATGCTGAAACGCAGGAAGCCGTAGCCGCCGATTTTGAGCATGATTGCCGCCAGGATCACAGAACCCCCGGTCGGCGCTTCGACGTGCGCATCCGGCAGCCAGGTGTGTACCGGAAACATCGGCACCTTGACAGCGAAGGCGACAAAAAAAGCGGCGAAAATCAGGATCTGTTCGGTCATCCCCAGTTTCAGCGTATGGTAATCGAGGATCCCCATACTGCCTGATTGGAAATAGAGATAGATCAATGCGACCAGCATGAACACCGAGCCGAAGAAGGTGTAGAGAAAGAACTTGATGGTTGCATAGACACGGTTTGGCCCGCCCCACACGCCGATGATGAGGAACATCGGCAGCAGCATCGCCTCCCAGAAGACATAAAAAAGCATCGAATCCAGCGCCGCAAAGACGCCGACCATGACGCCCTCCATGATCAGGAACGACGCCATGTAGGAGGCCGGCTTGTACTGGATCACTTCCCAACCGGCGATCACTACCAGAATGGTGATGAAAGTGGTCAGCAGGATCAGCGGCATCGAGATGCCGTCGATACCGAGATGATAGTTGATATTATAGGCAGGTATCCAGGCTGCCTTCTCGACAAACTGCATCGCGGCTGTGCTGCTGTCAAACCCGGTCCATAGCGGGATACTCAACAGAAAAGTAGCAACCGCAACAAACAGCGCCAGCCAACGTGATACGTTGGGAGCCTTGTCTCCACTGCCGAGCACCAGCAGTCCGCCGATGATCGGCAGCCACACAACGATGCTCAGAATTGGTAAATCAGCACTCATGCTCAAACCTTTTTATAAATTTAACAATGCGCCTGTCTATAACAGGCTATACGTTCTTGTATCAGCTCTAAAAATTCGCTGGCGCCCAAGCTCCTGCTTGGGTGCACGGTCCTGGAAGCTGTAGCTTCCTAAAACAAGCGGCTTCGCAACATCATCATGCTCTCTGTTTTCGAAGCTGGAGCTTCTCGATGCTGGTTCCCAAGCTGGAGCTTGGGAACCAGTTGAACCATCTCTCTATTTAATTAAAAACAAACCAGCCGAGTAATCCCAGCAAACCGAGAATCATCGCGATCGCATAGGTATTGATCAGTCCGTTCTGCAGGCGTCGCATCACACCGGCGAGCGCTCCTACACTGTGCGCCGAGCCGTTGACAGCGACCCCGTCGATCAGAAACTGATCGCCGCCCTTCCACAGAACCTTGCCCAGCAGCACGCTGCCTTTGGCGAATACCGTTTGGGAAACTTCGTCCATCCAGTATTTTTTGTCGAGCATGGTGTACAGCCAGTCAAAGCGCACACGCAGGTCGAATGCCCATTTGGGTTTCAGCAGGAACAGCACGAATGCGACCAGCAGACCTGACATGGCCAGAATAAACGGCAGCCCCTGCACGCCGTGCATCACGAATGCCAACGGACCATGAAAATGCTCTCCAAGCTGCGCCAACACATCATTTTGCGGCGCGACATAGAGCACACCCTTGAAGAAGTCGCCGAACAGCATCGGGCCGATGGTGAACCAGCCGATGAAGACGGAGGGGATCGCCAGCAGCACCAGCGGCACGGTGATCACCCAGGGCGACTCATGCAGATGCGCTTTGGCATGTTCGTCACGCGGACCCTTGCCTTCGAAGACCAGGAAGTAGAGTCGGAAGCTGTAGAGTGCGGTCACAAAGACGCCGGCAACCAGCAGCCAGTGGGCGTAGTGTGAGCCGAAGCGATCCGCATGCCCCACCGCCTCGATGATGGCGTCCTTGGAGAAGAATCCGGAAAAGAAGGGAAAACCGATCAGCGCCAGGGTTCCCAGCAGCGATGTGATCCAGGTGATCTTCATATATTTACGAATGCCGCCCATGTTGCGGATATCCTGGTCGTGGTGCATGCCGATGATGACGGAGCCTGCGGCAAGGAACAGCAGCGCCTTGAAGAAGGCATGCGTCATCAGGTGGAACAGGCCGGCGGCATAGGCGGATGCGCCCAGCGCAGCGATCATGTAGCCGAGCTGTGACAGCGTCGAATAGGCGACCACACGCTTGATGTCGTTCTGCACGATGCCGATCAGGCCGGTAAAAAACGCGGTGGTGGCGCCGACAATCAGCACAAAGCTCAGCGCTGTCTCACTGAGCTCAAACAGCGGTGACATCCTGGAGACCATGAAGATACCGGCCGTGACCATGGTTGCAGCATGGATCAATGCCGAGATAGGGGTCGGGCCTTCCATCGAATCAGGAAGCCAGATATGCAACGGCATCTGCGCAGATTTACCCATGGCGCCGATGAACAACAATACACAAATCACTGTCATCAACGACCAGCTGGTATCGCCCCAGATCTGGATTTGTGTATCCGCCAGAGAGCCTGCCTTGGCAAATACCTCGACATAATCGAGGCTGTTGAAATACATGGCGATAGCGGCAATGCCGAGGATGAAGCCGAAGTCACCAACCCGGTTGACCAGGAAAGCCTTCATATTGGCAAAGATGGCCGACTCTTTCTTGAAGTAGAAGCCGATCAGCAGGTAGGAGACCAGCCCGACCGCTTCCCAGCCGAAGAACAGCTGTAGAAAGTTATTCGCTGACACCAGCATCAGCATCGAGAAGGTAAACAGGGCAATATAGCTGAAGAAGCGCTCGTAGCCCTCTTCATCGTGCATGTAGCCAACCGTGTAGATATGCACCATCAGTGAGACGAAAGTCACCACCGCCATCATCATCGCGGTGAGGTTGTCGATCAGAAAACCGATCTCAAAACGCAAACCGTCGCTCACCATCCAGGTATAGACTGCCTCGTTGTAGATTGGCGCTGCATCGACAACATGCAGTTTCAATACATACAGGGAGAGCGCAAAGGAGATGCCGACACCGATGATGGTCACCCAGTGCGCGCCGGAGCGTCCCACCTGGTTGCGCCACAAACCGGCGACAACAGCGCCGAACAGCGGCGCCAGGACGAGTGTCAGTAAAATCGCTTGCATCGCCTCAACCCTTCAGCAAATCCAGATCCTGAACATTGATTGTGCGTCGATTGCGAAACAGCACCACCAGGATCGCCAGACCGATAGCCGCCTCTGCAGCCGCTACGGTAAGGATAAAAAAGACAAACACCTGCCCCGTCATATCATTGAGATAGGCGGAGAAGGCGACAAAGTTGATATTGACCGCCAGCAGCATCAGTTCGATGCACATCAGCAGCACAATGACGCTCTTGCGGTTGATAAAGATGCCAACCACACTCAGTGAGAAGAGAATCGCGCCAACAATGAGATAATCCGATAAAGCAATCACTTTTCCGACTCCATTTTGACCACCCGCAGCCGATCCGCCTTTTTCGCAGCAAGCTGTTTCGAGATGTCGATATATTTTCTATCCGGCCTGCGGCGCAGCGTCAGGCTGATCGCGGCAATGATTGCCACCAGCAGAATCACCGCTGCAATTTCAAACGGGTAGAGATAGTCTGTGTAGAGCAGCATGCCCAGCGCTTCGGTGTTGCTGAAATTTGCAGCGTGCTTTGCGGGCGCTGCAAACTTGTCCAGTCCAAAATAATTCGGCCCGACGACCATCAGCATCTCGATGATCATCACTGCGCCGATCAGCAGTCCCAGCGGCAGGTTTTTCATGAAACCGGCGCGCTTCTCCGCAACATCCACGTCCAGCATCATCACCACGAACAGGAACAGCACCATCACCGCACCGACGTAGACCAGCACCAGCACCAGCGCCAGGAATTCGGCTTCGAGCAGCATCCACAATCCTGCTGCATTGAAAAAAGCCAGCACCAGAAACAGCACCGCATGCACCGGATTGCGGCGTGTAATCACCATGGTGGCGGAAAACACCAAAACCGCTGCGAAGACGTAGAAGATGAATTTCTCAAAGCTCATCGGCGATTACCCTGTGTGCTGTAGCCGGCTGCCAGCTTCTATTGCATGTTGTTGTATCAATTCCTGGAAACCCTTGAGCAGCCAACTTTTTTACAAATGAGTCAATCTTCAATAAAAACTCTCGCAAAGACGCAAAGACGCAAAGGGTTTTCTTGGCGTGCTTTGCGTCTTTGCGAGAGACCATAAGATTTCCATGCATCTTTTCGTTACTTATCATCATCTGAATTTCGCCTGCGCTTCACGATCAGCGGCGATCTGCTGTTCATATTTGTCACCATTGGCGAGCAGTTCCTCTTTGCTGATGATGCTGCCCTTGCGGCTCTCGAAGTGATACTCGTAGACCCTGGTCTCGACGATGGCGTCAACCGGGCAGGACTCTTCGCAAAAGCCGCAGAAGATGCATTTGAACAGGTCGATCTCATATTTAGTGGTGCGCCGCGAGCCATCATCGCGAGGCTCGGCTTCGATGGTTATCGCACAGGCGGGGCACACCGCTTCGCACAATTTACAGGCGATGCAGCGCTCCTCCCCGTTGGGGTAGCGCCGCTGTGCATGCAGGCCGCGAAAACGCGGCGACATGGGCGCGCGCTCTTCCGGATACTGCACCGTAATCTTGCGTGCGAACAGGTAACGCCCGGTGACCCGCATGCCTTTCAGCAGCTCGAACAAAAACAGGCTCTTGATGTAGTTGGTGACTGTTTTCATGCGTTGAACCACCATGGCATTTTGTTCACCACTGCGTAGGCGACAACCAGAATCCAGACGATGGTAATCGGGATAAACACCTTCCAGCCTAGACGCATGATCTGGTCATAGCGGTAGCGGGGAAAAGTCGCGCGAAACCACAGCAGCATGAACATGAAGACAAAAGTCTTCGCCAGCAGCCAGAAAAATCCGGGAACCCAGGCAAACCAACTCTCCGCGAAAGTCCCTTCAAAAGGCGACAACCAGCCGCCGAGAAACATCAAGGCAGTCAATGCCGAGATCAGGATCATGTTGGCGTATTCCGCAAGGAAGAACGCTGCAAACGCCATGCCGGAGTATTCGACATGAAAACCGGCGACAATCTCCGACTCACCCTCTGCGACGTCAAAAGGGGCGCGGTTGGTCTCGGCGACACCGGCAATAAAATAGACGATAAAAAGTGGGAACAGCGGCAGCCAGAACCAGTGCACCGCACTCCCCTGCTGCGCGCGCACGATGTCGCCAAAATTGAGGCTTCCCGCAGCTACGATCACGGCAACCAGCGCAAAACCCATGGCAATCTCATAGGAGATGATCTGCGCCGCCGAACGCATGGCGCCGAGAAATGCGTATTTTGAGTTAGTGGCCCAGCCGGCGATGATGACACCATAAACCCCCATCGAAGTCAGCGCCAGCACATACAGCAAACCGGCATTGACGTCAGCCAGCACCAGGGTTTCATCAAAGGGGAATACCGCCCATGCAGCCAGTGCAGGAGCCAGTGTCAGCATCGGCGCAATCAGAAACAGGAACTTGTTGGCCTTCGTCGGCAGCACGATCTCCTTGAACATCAGCTTCATGGCGTCGGCAATCGGTTGCAGCGACCCCTTGATGCCAACCCGGTTCGGGCCGATGCGTATCTGCATGTAGCCGATGACCTTGCGCTCCAGCAGGGTGTAGTAGGCGACCATTAACATCAGCGGCATGACGATCACCACGATCTTGATGACGATCTGAATGATCACCGGCAGCCAGTTCCAAAAGTCAATCAGCATGCTCATGAGACCTTCTCCAGCGTGACTTCGCCAAATGCACCGCCAATATT
>JAUXDV010000085.1 GCA_030620735.1 Gammaproteobacteria bacterium | reverse complement strand
GCCATGAAGACTGCGGCGTTTGCCTGCGAGCCCGAGTGCGGCTGTACATTGGCATAATCAGCATCAAACAGCGCTTTGGCGCGATCGATCGCCAGCTGCTCTGCCTTGTCGACATATTCGCAGCCACCGTAGTAGCGTTTGCCGGGGTAGCCTTCCGCATATTTATTCGTCAGCACAGAGCCCTGTGCCTGCATCACACGCGGACTGGTGTAATTCTCCGATGCGATCAGCTCGATATGCTGCTCCTGCCGCTGCTCTTCATCCCTAATCGCCTGCCAAAGCTCGGCATCATAGTCACTGATCTGCATCGTTTTCTTAAACATGGGTTCTCTCCAGCCATCACTCATTCAATAATATTGCGGATTTTAGCAGAGGTGGAGTACAACTGTTATGGAAACTCAGAATGAATCGATGCGACAGGGGTTCGATCAGCACATCCTTATCGGCAACCTGAATAGAGGCATTCGTGGGTGTGAAGTATACTTCACACCCACTACAGAGAATATTGAATCAGCCTATGAAATTTCTAAAACAGCTTTCGACAAAACGCTTCTCCTGGCTGCTACTGGCTCTATCCGCCCTGCTCCTGGAACTGGCTGCGCTCTACTTTCAGTATGGAGAGATGCAGTTGCAGCCCTGTGTACTCTGCATCTATGAGCGCACTGCAGTGATGGGGATTTTTCTGGCCGGTCTGATCGGCGCCATTGCCCCGCAGTTGCTCATTTTTCGCTGCGCTGGATTTTTGTTATGGGGAAGCAGTGCAGTCTGGGGACTCATGCTGGCGTTTGAACATAGCGGCATCCAGCAGAACTCAATGACAGCGAGCTGTGATTTTATCGCTAAATTCCCAGCGTGGGCAAAACTGGACGAGTGGTTTCCGCTGTTATTCAATCCAACCGGGTTCTGCGACGAGATCCAGTGGCGGTTTCTTGAATACACCATGCCGCAGACCATGGCTGGAGTATATGTGCTTTATTTGCTGGTGCTGGTTGTTGTTATTGCATCGCAGTTCAGGATAAACAGGGAGTGAGAAAAGGAATCATCAGCGCCAGTCGCCGAACGGACATCCCGGATTTTTACGCAGGAAATTGATCCCATTTTGGAATAAACCCCGGCAACCACAAAAGGCCACGACCATGCCCCAGGGCCCAGCAACCACCGAGCAGCCCGTTCCAACGACGGCCGCCTCCCTCACCTCCCGCCTGCTGGCGATGCCGGCGGCAACCGCACTACTGTTGCTGCTTTCCCACAGCCTGCTGGACTCACCCTGCTGGAGCCTGTTATTCCTGGTCGCCATCATCGCCTGGCCAATCTGGCACTATCAGCAGGAGTACCTCCTGTTTCAACGGCGGGCGATTCTGGCGCGAGCGACCACTGCTGAGAGTGACATCCGCCGCTGGTTATGGTCAGGTCGCCTGGTCCGCGGCCTGCAGGTTTTCGCCGCCCTGGCATGGGCCTTTGTGCTACTCGGCTTCAGCGCCCTGCTGAAACCGCAGCACTGGTGGCTGCTGGCCGCCGATGTGCTGCTGCTGGCCCTGATGGTCGGCCCGATACGGCGACGCATGGCCAGCCAGATACGGGAGCAGCAACTGGGGGTCCTGGTGCGACACTGGCCAATGCTGCTGTTCAATCTGTTGTTCCTGAGCGTCGGCTTTCTGCTGGTCGATTTCTTTGTGGTCGCTGTCGCCGACACCCGCGACATGGCCTGGTATACGGTTGCCGAGGCTGCCTTTAGCAAGCACGCCTCGATCGCCGCCTGTCCGCTGTCCGGCTACCTGGTCGGCCTGCTGGCCAGCGGCGCTCAGCTCACCTCGCACCTGTCGCAGATCGTCATTCCAAAGCTGCCCGATGCGCAACTACGGCTTGCCGCCTGGGGCCTGTTCCTGCTCCAGGCAGGCATCTTCGCCTACGCCTTCACCCGCTTTCAACTGGGCATCGTAGGCCTGCTCGATGCGCGCAAACTACGCCTGACGACCCTCACCGGCGAAGGCAGCTTTTCCAAGGCCTTCGTGATCACGATACTGATCCTGGCGATCCCCTATTTGTACGCCGCGTTCAAACTCCAGGGCTTCGACCCGCAGGAGCTGCAACGCGAGGCGCAAAGATTGGTCAGTTGGGCCAACCCCTGTAAACCGGACCAGACTGCAGTGGAGCAACTCGGGCAGCAATTCGATGGCGAGATAGAGCGCGCCCGCGGCGATTCGAAACGTGATGCCAACCTGCAGGTAAACGCCGACCTGGAGCGCCTATTCATCGATGTCGAACGGGGCGTCGACCACTACCTCGACTGGTATTTTACCGTCATCGGCGAGTACGAACGCCTGGCGGCTGTGGCCACCGGCGACCTGGGAGAGTTGATGGCCGACGAACTCGAAAGCCGCCTGTTCAGCAAAACCCGTTTCGGCGAGCGCTTGACCAGCGCCAACCAGAACATCGTCACAACCATCGAAAAACAGATGTCAGCATTGCACCAGCGCCTCGGCCACCAGGCTACGGTCAGCATCGAGGCGCAGCCTTGTAGTCTCGGCGAACTGGATCTGTCTGCCTTCGGCAGTCTTGAGCGGGACCAGGTACGCGCCGCAACCGCTGCCGGGGGCGGCGCCGTGATTGCGGTGATGTCATCAAAGCTATTGGCAAAAAAGGCCGCCGCGGCAGTCGTTGGCAAGGTTGCCGCCAAAAAGAGCTTCGCCGCCGCTGCCGGCCTGCTCGGCAAGGCATCGGCGAAAAAAGGCGGCTCGGTGCTGCTGTCCGCGGCTGGGGGCGCCGCGGTCTGCACGCCTGGCGGTCCATTGGCCGCTGTCTGCGGGATCGTCGCCGGTACGGTTGCATGGTTTGCCTTCGACAAGGTGTTCATCGAGATGGATGAGGCCCTGTTCAGGGAGGAGATGCGCGACGATATTATCGCAGTACTGAAGAGACAACAGGCCGAACTCGCGGCGACCTTGAAGGCACAACACGGAGCCAGCATCGATGCAATGGCGCTGGATATACAACACAGCAGCAATCGGATGTTCCTCCCGTCCAGGAACGGTTTGTAATGGAGGCCATTAATCGCCTCCTGTGGTGCTATAATCACCGCTATACAGAATCCTGCTCCTGTTCAGCGGATTGTGTGGGGCCCCGTATCAGTCGCCACTGGTGCGGGGCTTTTTGCTATCAATCCTGTATCAAATCTGTATCACTATGATGCTAATTTATAGTCTATTTTCATCCATTCCTGCATCACTTTGCACTGTATATTAGTCATACAAACAGTTGTTTTTAATAGTTACTCATTGATTCTTATGGAAAAAAAACTCTCTGTTGCACCGATGCTTGACTGGACTGACCGGCACTGCCGCTACTTTTTGCGGCTGCTGAGCCGACACACATTGTTATATACGGAGATGGTGACTACAGGTGCGATCATCCATGGTGATGTGGAGCGCCATCTGCACTTTGATGCAGCCGAGCACCCTGTTGCACTGCAGCTGGGCGGCAGTGTTCCGCAGGAGTTAGCGTACTGCGCGAAAATCGCCGAAGAGTATGGCTATGACGAGGTCAACCTGAATGTCGGTTGCCCCTCCGACCGGGTTCAATCCGGGATGTTCGGAGCCTGCCTGATGGCAAAACCGCAACTGGTGGCCGACTGCATCAAGGCGATGCTTGATGCGACGTCAATTTCAGTAACAGTCAAGCACCGCATCGGCATCGACGAGATGGACAGCTATGCACAACTGTGTGATTTTGTCGGCGCTGTCGCCGAAAACGGATGCAGCTGTTTTATCATTCATGCGCGCAAGGCGTGGCTGCAGGGCCTCAGCCCCAAGGAGAATCGCGACAAGCCGCCTCTGCATTATGAGACTGTCTACCGGATCAAGCAGGATTTCCCCGATCTCGAGATTGTCATCAATGGCGGCATCATGACGCTGGATGAAGCCGGAGAGCATCTGCAGCAGGTCGATGGCGTCATGATCGGGCGCGCCATCTACCATGATCCGTGGATGCTGGCCGGTGCTGACAGAGGTATTTTCGGTGAACAAAACCCACTCTCTACACGCCTCGATGTGATTGAACAAATCATCCCCTATATTGAAAGTGAGCTGGCTGGCGGAACCCGGTTGCACCATATCACGCGCCATATGATCGGTCTTTTCAACGGGGAACCTGGCGCCAGGAGATGGCGGCGCTACCTTTCAGAAAATGCATGCAAAAAAGATGCGGACGTCAGGGTGTTGTTGCAGGCAGTTGCGCAATTGGAAGCGTCAACATGACTTTGCCAGAAGTGATGATGAAACTAGATTGCCGCGGTCGCTTTGGCTCCCTCGCAATGACGGCATTCATACAGAGCATTACAGGTGGAAATTGCGACTGTCAGTGACAGTGATAACATGGGGCAGCTCCTCTGCAGAAAAGCCATCTCTCGAGGCCAGTTGCCTGTTCAGCACATTCACGTCCGCCTCTGCCGGATCATCTCCGCGTTGCAGTCGCTCCTGCACTCGCCGTTGCAGCTCCTCCACAGGTACCTGGATATCCAGGATATGGTAATCGACGCCAAGTTTCTGCGCCAACTCCATGAAGGGTCTGCGATAGGGCTGCTGTAGAAATGTCGCATCAGCCACTGCAATAAAACCCGCATTGATCACGATTTCGCACAATTCGGCAAGGCGCTGATAGGTCTTTGCGGACATTTGCGGGGTGTAAATGCCCCCATTGTGACTGCTGTTAGTGCGTGCCAGAGGAGACAAACCCGCCAGGCGTTTACGCTCGATGTCCGAGGAGATCTGTATTGCAGGCATAGTTGCAACAAGTCGCCTTGCTGCGACGCTTTTACCGGAGCCGGACGGTCCACTGGCAACGATCAGCATGGGGTTATCCGGGATAACATAGCGCTCTGCCAATGCCAGGTATTCACGATATGCAGCCATGACCTGCGATTTCTCGGCATCGCTCAACTGCTGTCCAAGGCGTATCGCCGCAACCTTGGCGCGCACCATTGCACGATAGAGCTGGTAAAAGCGCAGCAGTTGAAGACCCTCGAAATCACCACTATAAACCAGCCATTGATTGAGAAAGTACTGCGAAAGATCCGTGCGTCCAGCACGATCGAGGTCCATCATCAAAAATGCGATCTCACTGACATGATCGATCCAGCAGATTTCGATGCTGAACTCGATGCCATCAAAAATAATCAGGCGTTCACCCTCAAGAACGATATTGCCAAGATGCAGGTCGCCATGGCCCTCCCCGACATAGCCATCTTGCTGGCGCTGATGCAAAAATGGACGTAATTGCCGGTAACGCTGCAGCGTCCACTTCTCCAGCGCCTCAAGCCGCTGCAGATCCTGCGGATGATCGACCAGTGTTCGCAACAGGTCGAAGTTGTCCGTCATCGGCCCCAGTACACTTTCCGGGGAACCGGGAATACTGCCCGGCCCGGCTTTGGTGATTTTTTTTTGGAATTCCACGATCTGCCTGGCGAGATCATCCATGCGTTCTTCATTCAGCAACTGCAGATCATTCGCCAGCAGATTTTCCGACGGAAACTCGCGCATCTGTACGGCGTATTCAATGGCATCCCCCTCTCCCTCCAGTCGTGGAGCATCAGCCGATCCGGTGATGGCAACCACCTTCTGGTAGACATCTGCCGCCAGGCGGGAGTTGAGACGAATCTCCTCGTCACAGTAGCGATGACGTTTCTCCCGGGTTGAGAAGTCGAGAAACCCCAGATTCAGTGGCTTTTTGATTTTCCAGGCGTGGCCATCGGACACGATCACCGAGGAGATATGGGTTTCACAAATTTTGCCGCCCAACTGGTCGGAGAGCGAAGTGACGAGTTGCGCATGATCTTCAATAGTTTTTATCATAGCTTCTGGATATTTTATATGCAGTATGTTAGAATATTCTGATATTTATCAATTCAGGAACGATCACCATGAGTATCGAACGCGTCATTTTGGCCTTTGCAGGTTTTGCAATCCTTCTCTCCCTTGTCCTGGCGAATCAATTCACTCCTAACTGGCTCTGGTTCACGGCTTTCGTTGGCTTCAACCTGTTTCAATCCGCCTTCACCGGCTTCTGTCCGATGGCGATCATCCTGAAAAAGATGGGCCTCAAGAGCGACGTTGTAGCCGGATAGTAAATAGTTGGGTTAAAGCGCGATCATAATCAAGTGAGAATCTTGAGATGTCAGCAATAGCAAATCTCAGACTGACAAAACATGAAGATCTAATATTCTCTCGCAAAGACGCAGAGACGCAAAGGGTTTTTCTTGGCGGGCTTTGCGCCTTTGCGAGAGTCATTATGAAAATTTGATTCATTTGTAAAGAGGCAGGTCACTCAAGGATTACAAGTGAAATGCGTGCCTAACCCAACCCTCTACAGATTCTCCACAACATGACAGATCGCATCTGTCAGCTGCTGCAACTCCTCCTGCTGAATAATATAGGGAGGCATTGCATAGAGCAATTTGCCAAAGGGACGCAGCCATACGCCCTGCCCGATCAACTCCCGCTGCACCTGCGCCACATCCAGCGGCTGCTTCATCTCAACTACCCCGATCGCACCAAAACTGCGGACATCAGCAACATGCTCATTGCCGGCCAGTGATTTCAGGTTAGCATCAAAGTGGCTGTGAATGGCATTCACCCGCTGCTGCCACGGACTCTCCAGCAGCAGTTCAATACTGGCATTGGCAACCGCACAGGCGAGTGGATTCGCCATGTAGGTGGGTCCATGCATAAAAACCTGTTCATTTGCACAAACCCCGCTGGCAACCTCATCGCTCACCAGCGTGGCGGCCAGACTCAGGTAGCCACCCGTCAGCGCCTTGCCAACACACAGAATATCCGCCGCCACAGCGGCATGCTCACAGGCAAACAGTTTACCGGTGCGTCCAAAACCGGTCGCTATCTCATCTACGATCAGCAATAGACCAAAACGATTGCACAACTCTCGCACTTGACGCAGATATTGCGGGTGGTAAAAACGCATGCCGCCGGCGCCCTGAACGACGGGCTCCAGGATGACAGCGGCCAGTTCATCAGCATGTTTCTCTATCAGCTCCGTAAAAACAGCAATATCTGCAGAATCCCAGGGCTCGTACGGAGCTGTCACCGGCGCAGGTGCAAACAGCTGCTGCGGCAATATCCCACTGAAGAGATGGTGCATTCCCCCCTCAGGATCACATACCGACATGGCGCCAAAGGTATCGCCATGATAGCCATTGCGGATCGTCAGCAGCCGCCGCTTTTGTCTCTTGCCTCTCCCTTGCCAGTACTGCAATGCCATCTTGATCGCGACTTCTACTGACACTGATCCGGAATCTGCAAAAAAAACATTTTGCAGCGGTTCAGGGGTCAGATCCACAAGATGCTGCACCAGTTCAACAGCTGGCTCATGAGTCAGGCCGCCGAACATCACATGCGCCATCTGTTTCAGTTGTCGCTCGATCGCAGTATTCAAGCGCGGATGGTTATAGCCGTGAATCATGCACCACCAGGAAGCCATACCATCGATGACCTCTCTCCCATCCTCAAGGGTAAGCCTGGCACCCTGTGCGGATGTCACCGCGTAAACATCCAGTGGATTGCTCAGGCTGGCATAGGGATGCCAGATATGTTCGCTGTCGAAGGCGCGCCAATTCTGCTGCATGGTTGTGTTAAATCACAATAAGAGAATTTGGGATATTGTATCCTGAGAAGACAAAACCCCGCTCATTAAGCGGGGTTCTTTGATGGTCAGAAAATAGCCTTACTAGCGCCGTCTCAACGGGCAGTTGCTGCGGTCATACTCGTCACCGAGACTATCCCAGGCGTAATCGAGCGCATATTGCATGCGCGAGAAGACATGCTCCGGCCCCAGATAATCGAGCACCCTGGTTCCTCTCAGACTATCCATGAACTGCTTCTTGGGATGCGCCACCAGCAGCTCGATGCCATTCTCCCTGAGACGTTCCGTCACATGGTGAAGAATCTCATCGCCGGTCGAGTCGATCATGTTGACACCCTGCGCATCCAGAATAATGTATTTGATGTCTGGATATTTGGC
>JAUXDV010000271.1 GCA_030620735.1 Gammaproteobacteria bacterium | reverse complement strand
CCGACAAAAGCGATGTCGGATGCAGCATAAAAAACTGTCAGTTCACCCATGGTGTCCCCAAGATAAACCGATATACCGGGCTTGCAAACAGGGATCTCCGAGCGTCTGGAGCTTGAGAGTCCCGACTTTTCAATCATCGCTGCCACGTTGTCGAAACGTTCGGGATGGCGGGGGGTCATGATCAACAGCGCGTCCGCATAACGCTGCATGAGTTGTTGATGAACACGCAGAACGATCCCCTCTTCGCCGGCATGGGTACTGGCGGCAATCCACACCGGACGCTCTGCGCCACAGGCAGCTTTTAACAATGCGCCCTGCTCACGGATGCTGGCGGGTATGTGCACATCGAACTTGATGCTGCCGCACAGGTGGATGTTCTCTTTGACTGCGCCAAGATCAATAAATCTTTGTGCATCAGCCGGATTTTGTACCGCAATAGCGCTGAAGTTTTGCAGCGCTTCACGCGTCATCCCTGCAACACGCTGATAGCCTTTCGCTGAATCGGCTGACAGACGCGCATTGGCCAGCACCACCGGGAGTGCTCTGCGTTTGCAGATGTATAAAAGATTCGGCCATATCTCGGTCTCCATGATGATCAGGATCTGTGGACGCAGCCGATCCAGCACACGATTGACAGCACCAGGCATGTCAAACGGAAAATAGAGATGCGTCACCTCCTGCTGATACATCTCCCTGACCCTGTCAGCACCCGTTGGCGTGGTAGTGGAGATAACTATTGCAGTATCCGGAAACTGCTCCTTTAACCAGCGAACCAGCGGTTGGGTTGCCTGGGACTCACCGACTGAGACTGCATGTATCCAGATGCATTGTTGCGTTATCTGCTGCGAAATAAAACCAAAGCGTTCGCCGATACGCTCTCTGTATCCGGGGTTTTTGCGTCCACGCAGCCACAAACGCAACACCAGCAGCGGTGATAACAGATAGATCAACAATGTATAGAGCTGTCTCACCAGTTGGTCCTGGACGCATAGAGCAGTGATATGAATGTTAGCATGAGGGTTGCTTATAAGACTGTTTTCAAATGATAAATATGCTAAAATGCGCCCGTCGTTCCACAATATTGTGAACTGGTTTCAACAATATTGTCGTAGTATTTGAATAACATCAATATTACTTTCTCAAATCATCGCACCATTTCATTGTACACACTCATTGATCAAATCTGTATTAAGATGAAAACTTCAATGAAATACTGGCTTGCATCACTTCTCCTCATCCTCTCTCTCTTCATCCTCAGCAATAGTGCTGTCAGTGATGACAAGATCACGATCACTGGTGTTGATGAACCGCTCGAGGAGAACATTCGCCAGCATCTGACCCTCACTCAACGTGACTGCGAGGCGCCTGAGTGGCGCCTGCAGGCAGCCAGGGAAGACGCAGCCGGAGAGATTACCCAGGCGCTGCAGGCGCTGGGGTTCTACGACGCAACCATCAAATCCGGAGAGCTTCAGCATGGCGCAGAGTGCTGGAGCATCACTTTCGACATCACCCCAGGCAAGCCTGTACGCATCAAGCGAATCAATATCGATTTCGAGCAGGATGCAGCCAGGGACAATTACTTCAAAGAGCTGCTCAACGAGTTGCCCGTCATCAAGGGAGAGATCCTCAATCACGGCAACTACACAGAGACTAAAAATGCCATACAGACACTTGCTCTGGAACGCGGTTACTTCGATGCGGAACTCAGCAGACATCAACTGCTGGTCGACCCGGAGAATCACAGCGCCGACATCGAACTGACAATGGTCAGCGGATCGCGCTATCGTTTTGGCGATGTCAACATCAAGAGTGACTTTCTCCAGCAGCATCTGCTGGATCGTTTCGTGACCATCACACAGGGAGATCTCTACTCCAGTGAAAAGGTGTATAAATTCCAGCAGGCGCTCAATGACAGCGGTTATTTTAGCTCTGCCGTCATCAGAGAGCGCCATGACGAGCAGCTGCGCATCGTTGATCTCGATGTCACCCTGACGCCAGCCAAAAAATACGTCATCGGCTTTGGCGCCGGAGCGACCACGGACGGAGGTCCTCGGGTCAGTTCAAGTCTTGAAGACCGGTATGTCAACAGTCACGGACACCGGTATAAAAGCAGGATCAGGTATGAGTCGCTTCTCGGCGTCAGCCTCGAATTCCTCTACTCTATCCCGCTTGAAAATCCGACCAAAGAGTGGTTCAGTTTTATGGCGCAGATCGAAACAGTCGAAACCGATACCAGCGATCGAAACACCGGCAGGCTGGGGATACGCATGACCAAAATCCGCCCTCGCGACTGGCTGGAGACGCGCTATCTGACGCTCAAACATGAGGAGTATGATATCGCGAAGGAGCATGGCAGAGCCATGCCGCTGATCCTCGGGATCAGCTGGACGCGCACCCGCAAAGACGGCACGCATCGCATCCTGAAGGGCAACAAACTTCACCTGGAACTCAGAGGCGCCGTCTATGACTTCTCCGAGGGATCACCTTTTTTTCAGGCAATCGCCAGAGGAAAATGGATCAACTCTCCGTGGGATAAAGGGCGTATCATCAGCCGCCTGGATGTGGGTGCCACAATTGTTAACGACATCCACAACATGGCTGCATCCGACCGCTTCTTTACCGGTGGAGACAACAGCATACGTGGTTATGGCTACCAGGATTTAGGTCCGGAAAACGCGTTTGGCGACGTCACCGGTGGAAAGCATCTGGCGGTGGCAAGCCTGGAGTATGAACACTTCCTCAAGAAAGGGTGGTCAGTTGCTGCTTTTGTCGATGCCGGCAACGCCTTCAATGATGACTCCATCGATGTCAAAACCGGTGTTGGACTCGGTGTGCGCTGGCTCTCTCCACTCGGTCCGATCAAGATCGACCTGGCGCATCCTCTGGATGATGACCAAAGTGATATACGCTTCGTTTTCAGAATGGGGCCGGAGTTTTGAAGATGCTGCGATGGTTCATGCGACGCATCAGGAGGTTCTGGCTGCTTCTGTTGTTCATCGTGCTGTTGTTGCCTGTGGCGCTGTGGATTACCGCATCGACGGAGAGAGGCAGCCGCTGGCTGATCAACAGCACGCTGCATCTGCTGCCTG
>JAUXDV010000137.1 GCA_030620735.1 Gammaproteobacteria bacterium | reverse complement strand
CTGCTCACTCTTCCAGCGCTGTTCAAAATCAGCCAGCAGGCCGGCGCTCTCACTCCAGCCGCGATGCACCACCAGTGACAGCGCTGCCATGACGTCCGTCATGTTGTGCTGCATGGCATATTGATCCAGGATCAATTGACGGACCTCGGCATCATCAAGATGGGAGAGATAAGCCAGCGTCAGGTTCCGCAGTGCGCGGCGGGCAATCGAGGCATGGGTGGTATCATAGTCGCCACGCTGAAGATTGCGCACATGCACATCAAGAAAATCACTGCGCAGTGCAGTGGCAATCTCCCTCATCAGCACCTCGCGGGCATGGTGAATCGCATCCACAGCCACGCTCACCATCTGATCACCGATATAGCTCTCCGAGGGCAGCAGCAGCACCTCCGAGAGCAATTCAGGATCTGATTTCTTATCCAGCAGCGCCTTGCGAACAGCATCGAGATAGCCATGCGGCAGTGCGCAATCCGCATCTGCGACACGCTGCAGAAAAACGCTTAAATGCAGCATCTGCGCCGCATCCCAGCGGCTGAAACCGTCACTGTCATGCGCCATGAGGAACATCAGCTCATCATTGCTGTAGTCATACTCCAGCTTCACCGGAGCAGAGAATCCACGCAGCATCGACGGGATCGGCTTGTGCGTAAGCCCGCTGAAACGAATAGTCTCTTCAGTTTCACGCAATTCAAGCACTCTGGTACCCGCCTGTTGAGGCTGCTCGCCCTGCAGGGTGACCGGCAGATCCTCGCCTGCAGCACTCAGCAGGCCGATGGCGAATGGAATATGCAACGGCTGCTTGTGCGGCTGGCCCGGGGTTGGCGGACAAGATTGTACAACCTTCATCTCATAGCCGCCGCTGGTTTGATCATAGCTGGTGGTGACATGCAGCTGCGGCGTACCCGCCTGGGAATACCAGCGCTTGAACAGGCTCAGATCCCTGCCGCTTGAGTCCTGCATGCAGCTGACAAAATCTTCGGTGGTGACGGCGCCGCCGTCATGGCGCTCAAAATAGAGATCCGTCGCCTTGCGAAAACCCTCTGGACCCAGCAGGTTGGCCTGCATACGCACCACCTCTGCACCCTTCTCATAGACTGTCAGGGTGTAGAAATTATTGATCTCGATGTAGGAGTCCGGACGCACCGGGTGCGCCATCGGGCTGGCGTCCTCGGCAAACTGATGCGCCCGCAGCATACGCACATCCTGGATGCGCTTGACGCTGCGCGAGCCCATATCCGCAGAAAACTCCTGGTCGCGATAGACGGTCAGCCCCTCCTTGAGGCTCAGCTGGAACCAGTCGCGGCAGGTGATGCGGTTGCCGGTCCAGTTGTGAAAATATTCATGTGCAACTACACCTTCGATCGCCTGGTAATCCCTGTCCGTTGCCGTGGCGGGGTCTGCAAGCAGCAGCTTGGCATTGAAGATATTGAGCCCCTTGTTCTCCATCGCCCCCATGTTGAAGTCATTCACGGCAACGATCATAAAGATGTCGAGATCGTACTCACGCCCGTAGTGTTCTTCATCCCAACGCATCGCCTGTTTCAGGGAGCGCATCGCAAAATCGCATTTGCCAATGTTGTTCGGCTCCGAATAGATGCGCAGCGCAATGTCACGACCGCAAGAGGTGGTAAAGCGATCCTCCAGCAGCGCCAGGTCACCGGCGACCAGTGCAAACAGGTAAGCCGGCTTGAGAAATGGATCCTCCCATGTGATGCTGTGGCGCCCCTGCGGCAGCGCCTCCAAACCCTGCGGATTGCCATTCGAGAGCAGCACCGGGAATTGCCCTGCATCGGCCTCGATAGTGGTGCGAAAGCGCGCCATCACATCAGGGCGGTCGATATAGTAGGTGATGCGTCGAAAACCCTGCGCTTCACACTGCGTGCAGTAGAGACCGTTGGAGAGATACAACCCCTCCAGCGCGGTATTGTTTTGCGGAGCCAGTTCAACCTCGCTCTCCAGTACAAAACGATCCGGCAGCGAATGAATACGCAGCCCGTTGTTCTCCAGCAGATATTGGTCATCAGACAGGGCCTTGCCATCGATCGAGATGGCGAGCAGTTTCAACTCCTCGCCATCGAGCCACAGGGATTCACTCCTGCCTGCTTCGGGATGCCGTTTTATGACCAGGCGAGAGCGCACTGTCGTCGTCTTCTCCCTGAGATCAAAGTAGAGATCGACACTCTCGATGAGAAAAGCCGATGGACGATAGTCTTTCAGGTAGATGGTGTTTGCCGAGGCATTTTTATACATGGGGGAAGTTTTAGGTTTTAGGTTTTAGGTTTTAGGGGAATTTCAGCCGATGCGGAAACCTGGCGGGGGTTCGATCTCGACAGCTTCGCAATGGAGCCAGTCGACCCGCGCCCTGGACGGCCCCTGGGTGAGGAAATTTTTCAACGCGTCGAGACTCTGTTGCTCTCCGCAGGCGACCACCTGCACGCTGCCGTCGGGGAGATTGACTGCACTGCCGCTAAGACCCAGCTGACGTGCAATCTTGCGCGTGGAGTCACGAAAAAATACACCCTGCACACGTCCCGAGATACGGCATTGCATACAACTCATTTGATTTCTTTTCTCATTTTTTGACTAATCTCTACAAGACAGAATTGTCCCGGCCTCATTACTTCATCCTCTTTCAATTCGATGAGTGTATCAACAGCATAGGCGATGCCGGATTCAAGTATGCCTTCGGAGACTGCGCCGATTCGATAGACAACACCGTCGCGCCATTGATTTTCGATGTTGACACGGGCAGCCTGACCGCTGCGGTATTCATCAACGCGGTCGGCAGACACCCTGGCGCGGGCAACCATTTTGCGACCCTGGGCCAGTGCGATCAGAGCCTCCTTCTGCAGTGTTTTCAACACGACCTGCCCTTGCCAGGCGCGCACCGCAACGATCACACCATCAAAAGGCGCTTTGAGCACGGAGCGCTCCAGCCCAAGCTGTGCCTTTGCAAGCCCGGCCTGCGCCGCCTCCATCTCACTCTCTGCCTGCAGCAGGGTGACCTTTGCGTCCTGCAACTCATTGTCTGAAATCAGACCGCGATCATAGAGCTCGCTCTCCCAGCCATGTTCGCGCTGCGCCTTGTCATGTTTGGCCTGCGCCTCCTTGACTCGCGCAGCGGCTGCACGCACTGCAATAGTATAATCACGCGGATCCAGCGCCAGCAGCAGCTCTCCCTGCTTGACATGCTGCCCCTCCAGGACATTAACCTTTTCAACAATCCCGCTTTCAAAAGCGCGCAGCTCAACCACATGCGCCCATTCCAGGCGCGCCCGCAGAGGCTCTGCATACAGTATGGAGTGCAGCATTAACAGCAGCAGCGAAAAAATAATTTTATTTATTTTATTTATTGTCATCGACAAACTCCGGTAATTTTCCCTGCAGAGCATCAAGCACCGCCCAGCTCATCAACAGCTGAAAATCCGTCTCCATCTGCGCCAGCCGCGCTGTCGTCTGATTGGTCATGGCATCGCCAAGGTCCGCCTTGACCTCCAGTTCATAGAGAGTACGGCTGCGATCCAGGTAGAGATCACGGTAATCGATCTCAACGCTGTTTTCACGCTGCTGCGCCTCCAGCAGAGCGATGGAGAGCAGCTGTTCAAGAGCCACCTGGTGCAGATATTGCCGCGTCAGGATTTCAAGCGCGCTGTCATCAGCTGTTTGCAGCTGCTGCAGCAGCGGATTGCTTTTCTCGATGTTGCTCAGCACGTTCTCTTCGTCAGGGCGCTTCTCATTTTTGAGAATGGTCAGATCAGGCGGCACGACTTCACGCGGCAGTTGATGCGTGTGATTCAACGCGATTGCCAGCAGTGAACGGCTGATGCGCTGCATGCTTTCGCTCACCAGAAAAGTGCGGCGCACCTGCTGGTAGACAGCATCGAGCGCAGCGAATTCAAGCTCCGACCGCTGCCCCAGCAGTACACGATTTTTGATCCGGTCCTGGCGTATATAGGCGATGGACATCGCCTCGCTATCGCGCGCAGCCCTCTGGTCCGCCAACACCACATCGAGAAATCGGCGCATCACCAGCAGCTTCTGCTGCAGCAGCGGCGGAATATATTGCCAGTAACCGCAGCTGCCCTGCAGCAACCCCGGCGCATTGAGCAGCAGCTCATACTGCTGGCACTGCAGTATCCGATCTTCCAGTCGCTGCCGGGCTGCCAGCTGCACACCGGGATGCGACTCATCCACAAACGCCATCGCCTGCTGCAGCGTCAGATAGTCAGGCATTGATGACTCATGCGCCTGTGCGGATGTCATCAACAACAGTATCAAGCAGAGAGAGAGTCGGATTATTTTCTCCATCGATCTTCTTTTTTTAACCACGAAAGGCACGAAAAACACGAAAATTAGTGTTGTCTTTTTGCATACTTTATTTGACGAAGATTGTCATCTCGACGCAGGAGAGATCTTAGTACTCAATCCTGTAAGATCCCTCGTCGTTGGTATCTCACTTCCCTCAGGATGACAGGTTTTCCCGGGATGCTGCATTATTTCTTTTTTATTTTTCGTGCTTTTCGTGTCTTTCGTGGTTCATTCTTTAAGTCTTTTCTTCTCTTGCTTCATCTGCCGCTTGTAGCGCACAAACGAGGTCTCTTTGTAACGCTCGTCGACAACGTATTGCCCCAGCAGCTTGAACTCGTCGGCATCAGAGGTTGCGCCGGTATAGCGTGCTTTTTTGATTGGTTTGCCATCGAGATCGACAAACTGAAACACCGGGGTGGCGCGCACACGGTACTGTTTCAGCGCAAACTCCTTTTGCGTGGTTGTATTCCCCTGAAAGTCCGTGATTTCAAGATCTCCCTCGACATCCATCGTCAGAATCAAAAAATGCTCCCTGAAATAATCCTGGATATCATCACGGTTCAGCACCTTGGCTTTCATGCGTCTGCAGAAGGGGCACTCCTCCATCTCGAACATGATCAGAATCGCCTTTTTCCCCTGCTCCTTGGCAGTTGCAAGCTCCTCCTGAAGATCGCCAAAAGTCTCGTCGAAAAAATGGCTCTCAGGGTCTCTTAACTGCAGCGCCTGGGCAGGAAGTATCAGTATCATCAGCAATGAAAGTGTGAATAATAGTCGCATCATCATTTACCGCTGTCGGCCTTGTTGCTGATATAGCCTTCGAGCATCCCGGCGCTGATCGGGCCGCTCTGAACCGCCACGATCTGACCTTCCGGATTCACCAGGTAGGTGGTTGGCAAGCCACGGATCTCTCTGTCGATCGATGGGGTTCTCGGTGTCGCCTGCAATACCGGGTAACTCATGTTGTACTTCTTCTTGAAATTTTTCAGCTCTTTAAGCGTGGCATATTCATGATTGACGCCGAGCACCACGGCGTCACTATCCTTATGCTTGTTGTGAAAATCCACCAGGTCGGGAATCTCGTGACGGCAGGGGGGGCACCAGGTTGCCCAGTAGTTGACCACGATCCATTTACCGCGATAATCACTCAGCTTGTGCACCTTGCCGTCCAAATCTTTGAGATCGAGATCATTGAGGGGATTATTGGCGGCAAAAAGAGGCTGAATGGTGAACATCAGCAACACTAAAGTAAATCGTTTCATCATTTTCTCA
>JAUXDV010000016.1 GCA_030620735.1 Gammaproteobacteria bacterium | reverse complement strand
AAAAACAACCCTTGCGGATCAGCATACTTGAGTGGGTTCGCCCCAACATACCCGTATGTATTCAGCCCACCCGCCAGGCCGATCGGGTCGCTGGTGATGTATCTGCCGGTGACGGGGTCGTAGTAGCGCTGGTAGTTGTAGTGAAGGCCGCTCTCGAGGTCGTAGTACTGGCCGGGGAAGCGGTGGTTGACGACGACAGGGTTGCCATCGCCGTCGGAGTCTTCATCCGCGGCAGTGGTTCCGAATGCATCGCTGCTCCAGCGCCAGACGATGGTTTGATCCTCTGTTGTCGCCAGCCTCGGGGTTGCGAGATGATCGCTGTGGATGGTGATAATGGAGCCGTCGGCCTCGACCTGTGCGATCAGTTGCTTGACTGCGCCATTGCCGAGATAGATGTACTCGCGGATGATGCCGCCATCGCTGCTATATTCACCCAGCAGCTCGCCGCCCTGGCCATAGACATAGCGAATATCGGCAACCTGCGCACCGGCAAGCTGCTTTCTGACTCTCTCGCCGATGAAGTTGTAGCTGTAGGTGGCCTGTATCTGTGTCTGGCTGCTGCTCAGTTGCGTCAGGCGGTTCATGGCGTTGTATTGATATTGGCGCAAACCGTCGGTGAGCCTGTTGCCGACTGCATCACGCTGAATCGTCGCCGTCTTGACCTGATTGAGACGGTTGCTGTTGGCGTCATAGCTGTAGCTATCGCTGGAGCCACTCTGCTGTCGCGTCAGTCGGTTGCCGGCCGCATCATAACTGAATGCCTGGCTGTCGCTGCCGTCCTTCGTGAGGCGCCCGAGGTGATCGTAGATAAAACTGCTGGTCTCACTGCCACCATCTTTCGACCAGATTTGGCTGGTGATCTGTCCCTGCCGGTCCAGTGTGAGTTGCAGAGTGTTGTCGCTGCCGCCATAGCGCTTTTCGAGCAGGCGGCCAGCGCTGTCATAGAGAAACTCCGTGGCAATGCCATTGCCCTGTTGATAGCTTGCCATGTTGGGGCCGCTCCAGGTAATTGAGCCAAGCAGCGAGGTGCTATTGTCATTATTGACATGCTCGATACTGCTAAGCCTGCCTGCGCTGTCATGGCTGTAGCTGACTTGTGCACCTGAGGGGTAGCCGATACCGGTGAGTTCACCGGCATCGTTGTAACTGTAGCTGACATCAAAGGAGTGATCCGCAACCGTGGAACTGCTCTGCAGCAGCAGGCCGCGATCATCGTACTGGTAACCGCTGCTGCCGGATGCATCGATCACCGAGGTTAGGCGGCCAATGCCGAATACGCCTTCGTCATAACGCAATACAGTATCGAGATCCTCCCCTGCATAATCGATACCGGTGAGACGGTTCAATGCATCGTAGCTATAACCGGTCACTACACCATTGGCATCGGCCTCCCTGACCAGATTCCCTGCGAGGTCGTATTGATAATCACTGCTGCCGCTGTCAGAACTGAGCGCCTGCATCAGTTCACCCCAGGGGGAATAACTATATTGCGTAGCCCCACCGTTGGCGTCTGTCACCTGCGTAATACGCCCAAAGAGATCGTGGGAGAGCTTGGTGACGCCGTCTAGTCCGTCACGTATCTGCTGTAAACGCCCTTCACTGTCGTAGAGATAATTGAAGGTGGAGCTGGTCACGCCGGTGGTGTTGCCGAACTGGCCGTAAAGCGTGGTCTGCAGCAGATCATCGAGGCCGTTGTATTGATGCTCTTCAGCCACCTCGGCGGCAGTCGCGAGGGAACTCTGCTCCGGCAGGCCGGTGAAGGGATCATAGCGGCCGATGCTGCTGCTAACGAGGACGCCGTCTGCGTCGGAGTAGCGGCTTGTCACTTGCGTGTATCCGGAGGCATAGAGATAGCTGAGAGCGAGACTGTCGCCGGACGGGTAGGTGATTTGAGTCGGCTGGTTGTGATCATTGTATGCCAGGGTAGTCACCCGTCCGAGCGCATCGGTGATCTTGCCGACCCTGCCCTGCGTCGTATATTCAATGGATGTGCTGCGCCCATCGCGGCTGATCAACAGAGGGCGGTTGCGGCTGTCGAAGCTAATTTCCGTGGTCACGCCGTTGGCATCGGTCGCAGCAAGCAGCTGCCCTGCCTTGTTGTAACTGTAGTCAGATGTCAGTTCCAGAGGACGCTCCACCCTGCTCAACAGACCCTGGTCATTGTAGAAAAAGCTGTGTCGATCCTGTGTTCCAGGCTGCGCGCCATCGACTGAAGCCAGCCTGCCCAGCACAGGATTGCCCTGGCTGTCGCTGCTGTTGGGATGGTAGGCATAGCTCCAGCTGTGGCTCTCTCCACTTGCCGGATCGAGCAGGGTTCTGCTAAGCCTGCGCCGCTCGGCGTCATAGGTGAAACGGGTTTCACGCAGCCCCTGCTCATCGATCAGCGCAACGCGATTGCTGTTGTCAACATAGCTGATGGTGGTGGCGCGTTCGCTGCTGCTGCCCGCCATCCGCGTAATTCGAGTCGTACGCCCGATGGTGTCGTACTCGAAGCGGGTGATATTGCCGCGCGCGTCACGTCTCTCCAGCAGCTTGCCGCGGCTGTCGAAGACTCTCTGCAGCATCGTGCCCCTGGTGGTGCTGCTCTGCTGCAGAATCCAGTAGCGGTTCGCATCGGCTATGAAAGTTTGGGATTCGACGATGGCGTTGGAAGCCACCTGCCTGCTGTTTTTGACGACACGCACCGCCGGGGTGCCTGCGTAAGTGGTTTGTGCATAGCTGTAATCATGACGACGGCCATCTCTCTGCGTGTAGCTGCTGACGCGCATCGCTTTTTTGTTGTACAGCGTGCTGCGGCTCCAGGTGACGCTAAGCACCTGCTCATCGAGGTTGTCATGCACACTGCTCAGCAGGTGCTGTTTGTAGCCTTTATTATCGACCGGGTGATAGCCATAATCCCTGCTGTTGTTGTCGGGGTCCACAACCTGCACCAGGTTGCCATAGTCATCGTAGCTATAGCTCCAGATGCGCTCCGCCTGGTCGCTCACCTGCTCGACGAAGCCACGCTCGTTATAGATGAAATTCAGTGTAAATCCATAACTGTCATACTGGCGCAGCAGCCGACCCTGCTCGTCGTAGTCGTAGTAGACGCTGGAGCCGCTCTGATCCGAATAGTTCTCCAGCAGCTCTCCACTGTCGTTGTAGATGGCAAAACTCAGGCTCTCTTCGAAAACCTGCTTGAAACTGCCGTCAGGCAGTTTCTCAAAAGTAAAAAACAGCACCTGCGGCGGTGTACAGGTGGTTGCGCTCTCCTGCAGCCTGTAACGCCGTCCGTATGAAGACATCCATACAGGCGTCGATTCGAACTCAGTGGCGGTTGTTGCAGAGCCATCTGCGCTGGCCTCCGCGACTGCTTTGTAGGTGCGGGCTATATTGGACTCCTGTGCAGTGAACCAGCCACGGCCAAACATGCCTGCGCGAAAATCAAACGAGTTGTAGGTGCGCTTCAATCCAACGCGGGGCGACCCGGGAAAGCGGATGTCGGTGTCACTCCAGACAAGGGATCCCCTGGCCGTGTAGACCGGCGAGCCGGTGTTGCAGTCATTGGGTGGGCCGCATTCACCGTCTTGGCAATCCTCTTCAGGTTCCGGACCGGGACCCGTGATGTCTTCCCGCCAACCATTCCAGGGGGCGTCATAGGCGTTCGCCTGGATGCCGCAAAAGAGTGCTGCGAATGCGATGGCGGCGATGAAGCTGCGTTTGATGATTTGTTTCATATTCTCACTCCTTGAGATAGGAAAACTCTGATTAATTCAAAAAACCTCGTCATTGCGAGCGCAACGCAGCAATCTCTTTATACGGAACCGGGACGTTAGAGATTGCTTTGTCGCAGGCTCCTCGCAATGGCAATTGTTCAATGGTTATCCCGAACCAGGCTGAATCAACTGATCCAACTGCAGTTGCAGCTGCGTGATCTCCTCAGCAAGCGCATTCATCTGATCCTCCTGTTGCGGGTGCTCCTGCAGCCAGGCATGCAGCGCTTGCTGATGTGTTGCTTCATAGGAGTAGAGCTGTTTCAGGGTCAAGCCATAGCTTGAAACGATTTTTTCAGTCTCGGCGAAACTCTGCTCGGCAATGAGTTCATACTTTTGCGTATCGCTGAGCTCCATGTTGCCGAGTTTGTAGATCGCATCTTCGATTTGCCAGACTTCAGTCTGCAGCTGGGCAATGCGAGCGTTGAACGCATTGACGAGGTCAGCATCTTCAGCTGCCTGCGAGATGCCTGGCAGCAGTATCGATAGAAGTATGAATATCCTTTTTATCCTTTTCATTCCGATTCTCCTAATATTGCAAACGCAGGGTGCGGTAGAGGAACAGGCTGCGGCTTCCCTGTTCATCCACGGAGCGCACACCGATGCGATAGTCGCCAGGCGCCAGCAACTGGCCCGCGTTGTTCCTGCCATCCCAGCTCAGATTATTGATACCCGCAGGCAAGTCATCGTAGAGGCGCGTCGCCACATTGCTGCCGTTTTGCATATCCGCGACCACCATCTCGACGCTGCTGTGCTTGCTCAAGGTGATATCGATGCCGATAGGTTCGCGGCGTGGGTCGGCAAGCATGGTTGAGCCGAGGCGATACTCCTCGATATTCGGGGTGTGCTTCACAAAGATGACGTTCTCCGCCAGGTTGTAGCGCACGATGCCGGGCAGCAGTCTGCGCATGGTATCCGGCACTTTTTCACCGCCGGGATATTCACCGTTCCACATCAGGCTGTAGTGGCCGCGCCCCATGCGGTGATGCTCCAGCAGCGTCATCAGGCGCTGGCCCCAGGAGATCTGCCAGAAGAAGGTGACTTCCGCCGGGTTATGCACTTCATAATCGATGATCAGGGGCGATTCAAGTCGGTCGAATGTGCGCGGGTTGCTCCTGGTTCTGCGGTAATAGGTGAGCTGCCCTCCTGTCGAGGTGCGCAAATCGACCTCCTGTTTTCTCGCATCCATCGTATAGCCTAAAACAGCGTAGTAATCTCCGGCAGGAACAACAGCACCCTGCTCATCACTTCCGTCCCAGGTAAATCCGAATCCCCCGGCTGAGCGCTTTTGTGGTGCGAGCAGGGTCTTTATTCTGCTGCCGTCTGCATCTTCTATCCACAGCTCAAGATCGGTTTCAAAAGGGAGGTTCACATTGATAGATGCAACCTCGCTGGCATCGACATTAATGGTGTCGCTGCTGTCGGGGATGGCCAGGGAGGGTAGCGCAGTCGAACTGGTGCGGATGACCAGCGAGGCCCTGGCTGTGCGGCCACTGCTGGTTATTACCTCTACTACAGGATAATAGGCGTCGACGCCGCTATAAGTGGTTTGAATAGTGTCGCTGCTACTCACACCTCCCTGTGCTTCGAACTCTCCGTCGCCATCGAGATCCCAATTCCATTGAGCCAGCGTGCTGCCATCAAAAATCTCTGCCGCCGCAGTCAGTGTCACGGCAAGCGGCGCATCACCGGAGTCCGGCGCAACCGTCAGTTGCACCACAGGGTCAAGCGGATTATTCACATCCACAGTGATCGCATGATTGGCGATGATTGTTTTTGCGCCATTGGCGTCAACAACCATCACCTGTGCGACAAAGCGTCCCTCTTCCTGGTAGGTTGTGTGAAACTGCCAGCTGCTCAACGAACCACCCGGCTGAACTGCGTCGAAGTCGCCATCACCATCGTAATCGATACTCACTTCGTCGATCCCCTGTGGATCCTGCGCCGTCACCGTGAAACTCACCTGCAGCGGCGCATGTCCATTGGTCACATCTGCTGTGACCTGTACGGATGGCGGCTGGTTGGTGATGGTGATAGTTCTTGTCGCAGTGATTGGGTCTGCGCCGGCAGGAAAAATCGTCAGGCTGGCGATGAACTCATCACCCGGGTTACCGCTGTATATGTAGCTCTTGGGTGCGCCAAATGTGTCGGCGAGATCGCTGTTGCCATCTCCATTGAAATCCCATTGGTATTTGTTAATGACGAGATTGTTGTTTTGCACCTCGGGGCTGAAACGCACCTTCAGTGGTGACAGGCCGGAAACCGGATTGGCAATTATCTGTACCGAAAGCTGATCCGGCGGTGCCTCAACAACGAGCTCATAGGATTGCAATGCCTGCAGGCCGCCGCTGTCGGTGACGCTGACACCAATGCTGAAATCACCCTCCTGACCCACTCCGGGAACCCACCTGATCAGCCCGCTTGCGGGTTCGATAGTCATTCCCGGCGGCGGTTCAATCAGGCTGTAGAGGAGTTGGTCGGCATCCGGATCATGCCCATCGACGTCATAGCTGTATTCACTGCCAACCATGGCGTCGGTGATAGCTTCTGAATAGATGATTGGCGGGTTGTTGAGCAGCAGCGCATCACAATTTTCTCCGCCTTCCCGAGAAGGATAGCGGTAGCCGCTATCGACTGCCTCCGAATCCTCGCTGTGAGGCACGCTGACAGCAACCTGGCCGGAGCAGACCGCCCCCTCGCTGTCCGTTGCATGAAATACGATGTGGTATACGCGCCCATCCCGGTTGCCGGCGCGTTCCGCCCGCACCATTGGCCGGTCACTGTGGAGTCCGGCGCCATCGAGCAAAGTGTTTCCATCAGCAGTCGAATTCAGCGGTTCATCCTGAACGATGCATTTTGCAGAGATGCTGACTACATGGTCATCGGCATCAATCACCCCGGAAAGCTGAATCGCAACAAACTCATGATTCACCGACCACAGGCGATCTGGCGTTGCTATAGCCTGACTGCAGTCCGGAGCCTGGTTCAGGATCAAGGCTTCAGCCGGCGAGACCATCAACCATCCGATGGTCAATAGCGGTAAAATTTTCTTTCGAGACATCCCTTTCTCTCCTTGAAATGTTGTCTATATACAGAGCAAGCTCTTCTATACGCGGCGCATCATTAGTCTGTTTCGCGGTCAGATGACCGCTCCTACACGATGGTCAAAACCAGGATGTAGGAGTGGTCATCTAGCCACGAAGGAAAAGAAACCAATCATGGATCAACTCCTGCAACTTCATCTCCATCCACGCTGAATTTGATATTTTTCACGCCGACCTGGCCGTTGTAACCGGAGACATTGACGGTCAACAGATGCTCGCCGGGCTTGATCCCCATACGCCCCGGCGACCAGCGCCATGTAAATGGCACATACCCCTGCTCCTCTTCTGCAATAAAGGCGTGATCGACAAAAAAGCTGATCTCGTAGCGCTCCTGATCCAGATAGATTTCATCCAGCGGATGCAGTTTGACCTCGGTGAGCATCTCATCCAAGGCGCTCACACGCTGCAGCGGCTGACGACTTCCTGCCGAAAGCAGGCTGACGTCGATGCGCGGGCTCTTCTGCTGCAGCAGCGGTTGATATGCCTCCTGCCGCAATAACCTGCCGTTTCGCTCCAGCGCCCGCTGTCCATCGTTGGCCTGTATGAGCGGCCAGTTATGGCGTTCACGATAGCGCCGATAGCTCTCACTGTTATTTCCATGGGTGATGATGCTATGATGCGGCAATTCATATCCGACGATCAAATAGCCAACATCAGGATTCTGCTCAATGGCAATCACGTCATCATTGTCGCGTCCGTTCCAGCGTTCGGCATGGAATCCTGATGTGCGCGGCTGCCAGTCGATCAGCGTGCGCAGCATGGGACCGTTTTTTATTCCTGAGCGCACCAGCATGCGGCTGGCTGCAGGCAGGCTGTATTCGATAACGCCCGGGCGAATGGTTTTCTCGAAATCGTACAGCTCCTCACCACCACTCGAACCCTGTTCCGAGATGGTTACACTCTCATCTGATTGCATGGTGACAATAACGATCGGCAAATACGCCTCATCAGGAACGGCGTTGCCTGCATCATCCTTTCCATCCCACTTCACTTCGTATTCATCTGTATCCGACGTTATTTCCGTTATCCTGAGTGTGCGCATCAGATCACCATCACTGCTGCGAATCTCCACCTTGATCTGTTTCACATTTGCGGGGTCATGCAGATGAACAGGGATCGAAAAGCTCTCTCCCCGTACAGGCGCAAAGCTCTCTCTGGCGTAGTCTCCAATTGCAGCAACAGGTGCGGCAGCGGCATAAGGCGACAACAGCAGAGGCAGAACAACTGCTCCAATGTATAGAATTGTGCAATAGAGATCCTTCATGACTGATTCAGCTCCAGGTAGCGAATTTTTTGAACATCGGCGGGCAGTTGAACATGCTTGAGTAAAGCTTCAGGGACAACTCCCTTGCTGCTCACCACAGCGGGCAACTTCATCAGACGGCTTCCCGCAGGCGTACGGCGTATAAAGTAGAGATCACCAGCCGCCGTCACACTGGGGTAACTGTCGGTAGCCGCACCCCCGGTTAACCAGGTTGTCTCCCCGGAAACCAGATCCAGGCGCGCGAGGTGATAGTAGCCATGTTGATTCGAACTGATAAATCCATAGCGGTCATCAGCGGTGACAGAGTAGAGATAGCTGGTTGCATTCAGCAGCGTCAGCTGTTGTGTGCGCCCGGAGAGCAAATTTTTACGCCACACCTCCTGAATCAGCGGCTTGCACTCTGCCCGGCAGGAGACATGCGCATAATAGAGTTGATCGTTATGCATATAGGGGTGAAATTGAGCCGATGCCTGGCGCAAAATCTCACCTGGTGGATTGAAACCGGGTTCATCGACGCCGTTTTCTACAGCGAGAATACGCGTATCCCGGCTCTTGCCATCTATCAAACGCACCATCACAACTCCCTGTTGATAGGCTCGCAGTTGGGTGACGCTTGACTCATCAAAGGAAGGCTGCTGTTTCAACTGCCTGGTTTTTAGTTGATAACTGGAAATCCTGCCGTCATTTCCCTTGATCAAAAATAGATCATTTTCACGCTGCCAGGTCAAAGCAGCTGGATCGCGCACATCCTCGATCTTGATCCAGCCATCGAGGTCGGATTTAACAATATAGGGATACCATGAGGAGCCGTCATAAGCAACGATCATCAAGCCGGCAGGGAGGCCGGCACAGGCCAGTGACGTCATGCTGAAATAGAGCAGTATACTGGCCAGTACAGTAGCAGCATGTTTCATCCTCATCATGATGCAACTGCCACGCTTCTGTTGCGCCTGATGAGCCAGGCCACCAGCAGCATCATGGCAACTCCCCCGAGTATGCTGTAGAGAGCCAGTCCCAACCGGGATTGCGTCTCCGTACCGATAGCAAGCGCATGGATATACACCAACACGATGGCTAGCCAGTACCCCCGATGCAGTATTTTTGCAAAGTGGCTCCTGTTGATAGATCGCGTAAAGCCGCTGATCATCACCGTAATCAGTATCCACAGCCCGAACAACCCCAGGGTCAAATGCGTGTGATAAAAATCCCGAAAACCCGGAAACAGCAGCCCCCACGCCGGATCACCCTGACGCACCGAAACCGCCGCGAAAAACAGCAGCGCATGAGTCATCCCCAGTAAAACCACAAAAGTCCCCAGGAGCGGATGCAGCAGCCGCAAGTGAGGAATCGAGGCCTGCTTCAGCCTGCCCGCCAGGCTCACGATGATCTGCAGGGCGATAAAAAGCAACGCATACATGCCAGCCAACTTTGACAGCACATAGAGCAACTGCCCCGGTGGTGTTGATGGTGAATAATAGACACCGAGTTCACCAGTTTGTTGATACCAGATCATTGCGGGCAAAGTCATAACCACCAGCAACGCAGCTAACAGCATCCAGCCATTGCTCCCCCCTTTGAAAAAGGGGGGCTGGGGGGGATTTTTGATGGCATGGAGATCCCTGGAGGTTGTTGCTCTCGATGCGCTTCGTTCCTCAACACATCCTATGTCCGATTTATTATTTGCATCCCTGTTCATTTTTGATTCTCCTTCAGGCACACGAAGGGTTCCATCGCGCACTGCATCAATGCTTGTGCCGCCTGTTGTTCAGTGGATGAGCCAGGTTTGACGACTGGCAACTCTGCTTTCAACCACCCCTTCAATCCATTCGGGCTAAGAGTGGCCACATGTTTGACGCCAAGCTGTTTCATCGATTTGGCGACTTCAAATCCACGGAAATCCTTGATGCAATAGGGCACGACCAGGTCTGCATCGAGATAATATTTGACAGTTTCAGCGTTGACATCCCGCAGGCGCAATATTTGCGCACCGGGCAGATGCACTTCGTTGAACTCTTCATCTTCGCGTGTATCGACAAATACCACCTTTTTGCCAAGGCTGATCTGGCGCAATATCTCCACATGATCGAGTTGAGCAACATACTCCGGCTGCGGCCTCTGCAATCCGGAGCACTCTGCTTTCAGTGAGAGTCGTGTGGAGTAATCTGCCGGTGTCGCATCGGATTGCGATGCGAGCACAGCAGCCCTATCGAAAAAATCCAGGTAACAGTCGACAGGAACCTGATCCCGCTCGTAACGCGCCTGCAGCTGGCGGTACATACCCTCAAACCAGGTGGAGTGCGGGTGTGCGGGCGCATCCCAGATATTGACCTCGACATCATGAATAATCTGATCAAGATCATCGAGCGCCTGGCTATCGAGGTTCATCACCTGCTTCAGGCGGCGAAACATCGATTCATGATTGGCGCGGCGCAGCGATGCCTCCGGAACCCCGAATGCAACGGCGTCCTGCGGCAGAGTCCCGCCCGGAGGAGTCAGCAGAAAATAGGCGTCAGGGGAGAGATAACGTTTGATGAGCCACAGCGTCGCCCACTTATCCGGCTCGATACCCTGCCAGGTGGCGAAACGCAGTGTGGATTTCAGCGGCTGAAGTTGAAGTTCCGGTGTGGAAGCGGATGAGTAGGCAACTGAGCTGTTGCCCAGAAACAGAGCCGCAAGAAAAAACATTCCGTGTCTAAAAAGATTCATCCATTGAATCCAGAGTTGCTACAAATTGATTGCGTTACAGCCTAGCCATGCCGAAAAATAAAGTCAACTCTTTTTTCGCAACCGGTCGCAATGACAGGCTGTAGGGTATCAAGGAGTGGAGATTGTCACCCCACGGACCCTACAACAACTGCAGATTCCTGATATACTGCATAAACAGCATAATCTGATGCATACAGACGGCTTGATTTAACCAAAAAGCCGATCAATTTTCCCGCATAAATTTTGACAAGGTGAATAAAATGGTAAGGGGTCTTATAGGAACAGCTTTAACAGTAGTGGTCATCGTTGTTGTACTCAGATTACTGGGAGTTTTATAAAACCAAAGCACTACATAATCTTCAAAAATCCCGGTGTTTTGTTCCATGCCCGGAGATTTGTATTGCGCGCGCAATAATGGCGCATTGTTTATTAAAAAAAAATATTCAATGGCAATGCATATCGTTCATGTGTCTCATCTCCAAATGACAACACATTGTCCCCTGTATAAAAAACAATCCCAACAACCTCTTTGGAAGTTCTTTTTTGGAAATCAGCAATATGTTTGAAGCTATCTTGCTTAACACTCAGTGACGCTTTGACCTCTATAGCGAAAATCTTACCTGCTTTTTCCACTATAAAATCAATCTCTTTCTTATCGTTGGTCCTGAAATGATAGAGATGTGGCTGTACCTGGCTATAACCACTATGCTTTAGCAACTCGCTATAGACAAATGTCTCGACAACATCTCCCTTGTGCGTCGATGTTGTTAATTCACCAGCGCTATGTATGCCCAGCAGATGGCAAAACAGCCCGCTATCCGTCATAAACAGCTTGGGTGACTTTATAAATCTTTTCGAGATATTCGAGCTATAGGGTTGCAGCAGTGATATTTGGTATATCATTTCGAGCATGCTGAGATAGTTGCTGACGGTAGGCTCCGATAAATTTGCATCTGAAGCGAGGCTGGATTTATTGAGTAGCCCGCAGCTTCTTGGAGCTATAATGTTGTACAATCGTATGAATGCGGATATATCCCTGAGTTCACCGACATCGCGTATATCTCTCTCTACATAAGTGCTGATGTATGCATTGAACCAGAGTGACCTCCCTCTTTTTGAGTCAATTTTCACTATTTCCGGGTAGCCACCGTTGGCTATGGATGTAAACACATCATCATAAGGGAGGTTGTTGCTTTTGAGCTTTTTAACCCCCTGAGAAAAAAGTACGTCTATTATATTTTCATCCGCTTTGCCATGAAGTTCTTTTTGTGACAGCGGCCACAAAGGTATTGCAACGATACGCCCTGCTAGCGTCTCTTTTGCTTTTTTCATATCCAGAACATTTGCAGAACCTGTCAGCAAAAAGGCGCCATTCTGGCGTTGTTTATCAACAGCTATTTTAATGCCTTCAAGCACCTCCGGAACTTTCTGTATCTCATCCAGGGTAATTGGATTTGGCAATGTAGCAATATATCCTAAAGGATCATTCAAAGCAGAGGCTCTTTCCGTAAGGCTATCAAAGACCCTGTACTCATAGTCCAAAGAGAGACACAGCGTTGACTTGCCCACCTGCCTGGCGCCGGAGAGCAGTACAACCGGCGATATTTGCAGAGCTTCTTTGAGTATATTTAGCGCCGACCTTTCGTACATACAATACCTTAATGCTGTATTTTATGTAATTATGGATATATTTTTTACAAAAGTAAAGTGGTTATAATCGAATACTGCGATGTAACCGCCGCGCCTCACTAAAGCTGAGATCGGCGGGGTCCATCGAATTGAAAAGTGATGAGTTGTTATCCATGCTGCAAACTTTTTATATGCTGCAGCAGCGGCGTCATGACGGGTTCCAGTTTGCGCCGCATCAGGGAACCGATCGCAGTGGAATCCCCCAGGCAGGGACGGATGACACCGTAGCTCATGCCTGACAGGAGGCGCATGGAGTAGAGCTGTTGTTCACAATCTGCACACTTGCGCATAACGCTCTGCACTTTAGAAGAAGTGTTTGTCATGTAGTCGGCTGCATCCTGTTCAAGTTCCTCCAGGGTGATATCGACGCTTTCACCAGGCCGCATAGCGGAGAAATAGTCCGCCAGCACATCCAGGGTCGTGGTTACCATCTCCTGGGTCGTTGGCTTGGAAAGCACCTTGATCGCCGTGGTCAGAAATGCCTGGCCGGGTGGCGACATCACGCGCAGCAGCAGTTGTGCAACTGCATTCTTATCTTCATCATCGAGTGCTGATTTGAGTTGCTGATAGAATGATGACGGTGGCTGTTGATCCGGGATCGAATCGCTGCAGGAGGAGAGGAATCCAACCAGGTAGGGGGTTTTTCGCTGCGACTTTTTCCATAGCTCGGCTTTCATGCCGGCATCGATCAGCCCCGGCTGCAGCACCAGGGCGACCGTCATCATCATCTGTTCCGGCTCACTCTCAAAGGGAAGATACTCCACCAGATAGGCCGCAAGCACCGCTCCCATTTCTCCCTGCTTGACGGCTTCACTGATGAGCATGCGGCGTGCGTTTCCAGCATCTTCCAGCGCCCACCATGCGCGCCGCGCGAGTTCATCGGTGATCCCTGATGCACAGGCCAGCGCTATTACTGCCTCTGGTTCACCAAGCAACAGCAGCTGTTCAAGATTATCATCGCGCATCTGCCCCATGCGTGTCCAGCGCTGCAGATAGACCGGGTAGCCGCCGGGAGAGCCCAGCACATAGCCGGAGAGCATCTCCTTGACCTTTTTGACATATTGCTCATCCCTGCAGTCAGGATTGAGTTCGACTTTCAGCTCCCCTTTTTCAGAGAGGCCATAAAGCGTCATGCTGGATTCGTGAATGCGTATTGCCTGGGGTTTGTTGGCCAGCAACACATTGATGCGCAGTGCATCCTGGGAGGCAAGAGTCATTGAATTGGCTTAGCGAGATCAAGTCTCAGAGTGAGAATGTATAAAAAAACATTTTCTCTCGCCAAGACGCTAAGACCGCAAAGGTTTTTCTTGGCGTTCTTTGCGGCTTTGCGAGAGTCATTTTTGAAATTTGACACATTTGTAAAGATGTTGGCCACTCAAGGATAATCTATCCACAGACACGCATGGATATTATGACACCCCCTAATCTATGCGCATCAGTGGTAAAAAAAACTCTCATTCTACCGGATGATCAATCTACGCAATCTGTGGCGGGACGAAATTGACATCCTTGGGATTGAGGAAAATAAATTGATGCTGGCCATCGTCCATCTCGACGTAATCAAGCGTAGTTTCATCAAGCAACGGGACATATTCAGGAGCGATAACGATGCTTACATCTTCGGATTTGAAGGTAATATCATCCTCGCTGACCTCGTCATAGCCCATTTTATAGTCGTAGGAGCCGTCATCATGCTTGATTGCCGCCAATCTTAACGCCATGCCCTCAGCGCCGCCATTTGATGCTGAATCCTGAATCTGTGTCGCTGCTGTCGGTGTTACCTTGAACATTTAAACCTCTCTTTTACGGGCGCGTACAAAATTAACAAAGCGCTGCGTCCAATGATACCCCTCTACATCCCGAAGATGCGTGTAACTGGCGAGGGTGTTCTTGTAAACAATGCCGTCATTGCAGCCATCAACTCCAAACCCCCGCTTCACGCGATAGGCGAAATTGAACGACCCGTCAATATTCACAAGTTTTGAGTAGTGAAACTCATGTGCAGGAACTTCTACACTCTTTTTTGATGAATGCGGCCATAGATGGGCATCCGTCTCCTCGACACGCACGTATCCACGTCCCTGGGGGCGTTGCGTCATCTCAATATCAGCGGGGATTATACCCGCCATCTGACATATTTTACCATTCCAACTCAAAGAACGGCACAGATACATCAAGCCGCCGCACTCGGCATAGACAGGATTGCCACTCTCGATGAATTCAGCAATTTGTGAGCGCATACTGCTGTTGGCCTCGAGCGCCTGCATGCTGCTCTCCGGGAAGCCTCCACCAATGAAAAGCCCGTCGACCTTTGGCAACTGCCGGTCACAGAGTGTATCAAAAAAGATCAACTCTGCGCCTGCCTGTTGCAGCGCATCGAGATCACCGGTGTAATAGAATCCGAAAGCGGCGTCGCGTGGGATGCCGATGCGGATATCCGGAGTCACCCGAGAGCGATCTTTATTCCTGCTGGAGAGCTCAGGAGCAGTTGCCGCAATAGACATCAACGCGTCCAGATCGACGCTTTGCCTTACAGTATCACTGATCTGGCGAATGACTTTTTGCGCCTGGCGATGTTCATTGCTCGGCATCAAACCCAGATGCCGCTCATCGATCTCAAGCGCAGCATCACGGCCAATAGAGCCAATAACGGGGATATCAGTATAGTACTCCACAGCCTGGCGCAGCTTCCCCTCGTGACGCTCCCCGCCAACCTGGTTGAATATCACCCCGGCTATATGGATAGCCGATGAGAATGT
>JAUXDV010000286.1 GCA_030620735.1 Gammaproteobacteria bacterium | reverse complement strand
TCGCCAAATTGAAATGTTTTACGAATCGGTGTGGGTGTCACAAGTTCATCCTCGACAGGTGTTATTTAGTAGTTAGCGGCGCAGGCCAAGACTTGAAATAAGGTCACTATAACGCTGGAGATCTTTTTTCTTCAGGTAGTCGAGCAACTTGCGGCGGGAGTTAACCATGTGGACCAGGCCACGTCGTGAGTGGTGATCTTTTTTGTGGGTTTTGAAGTGTTCGGTCAGGTAAGTAATGCGTGATGTGAGCAGCGCCACCTGAACCTCCGGGGAACCGGTATCCGACTCGGAACGCTTGTATTGATCAATTACAGCCTGTGTGTCTGTTGCACTCATTGCCATGATATTTCTCCATTGAAATATGTTGAAAAAATGGCCCCCGGCAATGAGTCCAGGATGACCACGAATAAAGACTGAGCATGATAACACAGAGTAGCCATCTGTTCAGGTGTAGATTACAGTTTTTTAACCACAGATAAACACAGATGCACACAGATATTTTTACATCTTTTCATCTGTGTTTCTGTGTGCATCTGTGGTGAAAAAAAGAAATCCTTGCATTAGACTGACCGGTCAACTATGATGAGGCCATGCAAGCATCTATCGACACCCGCCAGAGAATCGTCAACGCTGCAAAGACGCGATTTCATAGCCGCAGCTATGGCGATGTCGGCGTCAAGGAGATTTGTGACAGCGCCGAGGTGCAGAAGGGGAGCTTCTACCACTTTTTCCCCTCCAAACGCGATCTGGCGATAGCCGTCATCGAGGAGTTCGCCGATGACTGGGCTACAGGCTTTATTGCCGAGGCATTTGACCCCAAACTGCCGCCCATGGAACGTTTCGATTATCTGATCGATGCCGCCTATTTCTGGCAAAAGGCCGCCAGGGACATTCAGGGACACCTGCCCGGCTGCCTGTTCGGCAACCTTGCGCTGGAGATCAGCACCCAGGATGACATCCTGCGCGCCAAGTTAAACGCGGTTTTCATCATGGCGAAAAAACGCATCATGGAGACGCTGGATGAGGCAGTTGCCGAAGGCAGCGTGGAACCGCTGGACAGTGAAAACAGCGCGGAGGCGATGCTAGCCTATCTCGAAGGGCTAATCCTGCTGGCCAAGACACAGAACAACCCCGATGTCATCCACAGGCTGGGCAAGGCCATCAAGAGCATACGCATCGAAACAAACTCTTTATGAGGTGTACTAACGACATAATATTGACCTTTTTATCCGCCACAACACTTGACCGACCGGTCATTTTGTTTGGCATATCAACAAACTCTGATACATGCGAAGTTTTAACAACAGTGGAGAACCAACATGACAACAGCAACACCGGCAACCACCCTGGACGCACGCGGACTCAACTGCCCGCTACCAATCCTGCGCACCAGAAAAGCCCTTACGGCCATGGCAAGCGGCGAAGCACTGCTTGTGCAATCAACAGACCCCGGATCAGTCAAAGACATTGAATCATTCTGCAGTCAGACCAGTAATGAACTGCTTTCAGCATCGAATGAGGATGGCGAATTCCAATTCGTTATCCGCAAATCCTGAGGAGTACGACATGAACGCAACTGCACAACAACTATCACCTCAAACGGCGCCGCAACCGGATCAGGCCGCTTTTCAGAAGTTATTTGATCAACGCTTCGATGAGCGCATGGCGCAAATCGAGGCGGATCATATCCCCTCCATGTCGATCATCTCGACCAAGGGAACTCTCGACATGGCCTACCCTCCCTTCATTCTGGCTGCTACAGCAGCAGCCCTTGGCTGGGATGTCTCGGTCTTTTTCACTTTCTACGGCCTCACCCTGCTGAAAAAAGATCTTGATCTCGAAATCAGCCCGCTCGGCAATCCCGCCATGCCGATGAAAATGCCGGTTGGTCCTGAGTGGCTGCAAGCCATCGACATGAAAATCCCCAATCTGGTGATGGCGGGAGTGCCAGGCTTCGAAAAAATGGCTACTAAAATGATGAAGAAAAGCCTCGACAACAAGGGTGTCGCATCGATCGAAGAGTTGCGCTCGCTTTGCCTGGAGGCCGACGTCAAACTGGTCGCCTGTCAGATGACTGTCGATCTCTTCAATATGGATCAGGAGGAGTTCATTCCCGAAATCAGCGGTTGGATTGGAGCGGCAAGTTTTTTGCCCACAGCGCAGAAGTCCGATGTGACGCTGTTTGTGTAGCCCCCGCCTACAACCTTCTCTCATTGTGAGAGAGGGTTAATCGGCACTGAAAAAATGCCATGTGTCTAATACACGGTCATCTCAAAAGTTGAGGCTATGAATAACGGCTCCATTGCAGTCATTGGTAAATCATTGCTAATGTCCGTCATAACTGAAAACGTGTGATATTACCGGTCAAGGTGATACGCAGTGATAAGTTTAAATAACCGATGAAGGTCATTTGAAAAGCCGAGCTTCTCGTTTTTCAGTGAATACCAATGTTAGGAGCTGGATTTATTCATTTTTATTTTTTACAGTCTTGCATTAATTAATAGGTTTTACTGCAATAGTCTCGATTAAACTAACGCGTTCATCATCAAGGTTGCGATGCAGATTATAAGCCTTGGTGAGGATGTCGTCTCCAACCAGTAAATGCACACCCAGTTCCGGAAGATTTGGCTCATCCATGGGTTTTGTCATATTTGCAAAGGCCTTCTGTGCGAGATTAGTCTTGTCATTCCAGACTTCAATATTAAAGCCTGCAGATGTTATGACATCGCGGAATTGTTCCGGTGGCACCAGAAAACTCATAGAACTGTCCTGTGCCCACGGCACCGGAAAATAAACCGGTGTTTTTATATTAC
>JAUXDV010000096.1 GCA_030620735.1 Gammaproteobacteria bacterium | reverse complement strand
ATCATCACGATAACGTAATAGAGTTTGAATGCAATTGCCATTGATAATAGTGGCCATAACATTTGTGGGGCTATAGCCGGCCCATCCAGTCTCATCACCGTCGTGCCCTGATGCAGCGTGTTCCACCACACCACCGAGTAGTGAATAATCGGAATATTGACCACGCCGACCAGCGTCAGCACAGCAGTTGCCCGACCGGCGCTCTGACGATCTTCCACTGCGGAGTGCAGCGCAATGATCCCCAGGTAGATAAACAGCAGCAGCAGCTCCGATGTCAGGCGCGCATCCCAGGTCCACCAGGTGCCCCACATCGGCTTGCCCCACAGGGAGCCTGTCACCAGCGCGATAAAGGCAAACGCCGCGCCGATCGGGGCGCTGCTGATGAGCACCACGTCAGCAAGTTTTATGCGCCACACCAGGTGCACCACTGCGGCAGCGGCCATCACCATGTAGATGAACATCCCCATCCAGGCGGCCGGAACATGCACATAGATGATGCGGAAGCTGTCTCCCTGCTGGTAATCGGCGGGAGCCAGCACCAGGCCGGCATAGAGACCATAAACCAGGGTGATGGCGAACAGCCCGGTCAACCACGGTAGCATCTTGCCGCTGACCCGGTAGAACCAGGGCGGAGAACCCCATTTGTGAATCCATCTCATGAAACTATTCATATCAACTCAGACTTATACGTAATGCAGAAGCAGCCGCCACAGGCGCCAGCGACAGCGCCATTGCCAGGAAAGCTGCAAGTATATAGAGCTGCCCGGCGACCGGCAGCCCGGAAGCTGCGGCATCCACCGCGGCTGCACCGAAGATCAATACCGGTACATACAGCGGCAAAACCAGCAGCGACAATATCACACCGGCGCGTCGCAGTCCCACGGTTAATGCCACGCCAATAGCGCCGATGAGACTCAACACCGGCGTACCCAGAAGCAGCGAGAGCATCAATGTCCCCATAGCCTCGGATTTCATCCCCAGCAGCATGGCCAACAACGGCGCAACCAGCAGCAGCGGCAAACCGGTCACCAGCCAGTGGGCAACCACCTTCGCCAGCACCATGACAGAGAGCGGCTGCGCGCTGAGCAGCAACTGCTCGAGGGTGCCATCCTCAAAATCCGAGCGAAAAATGCTGTCCAGCGTCAACAATGCCGCCAGCAATGCAGCCACCCACACGACGCCGGCGGACATGCGTTCCAGCAGATTCGGCTCGGCGCCAACACCCAGCGGGAACAGTACGATCACCATCACAAAAAACAGCAGCGGATTGGCAATCTCGGCGCGGCGGCGCATCGCCAGGCGCAAATCCCGTTTTAACAGCTCAATAAATGCTTGCCACACAGACATCGCCTAGTCCGCCGAGAGATTCAGGCGTTTGACGACGCCTGCAGAGAGATGCACCTGGTGATGGGATGTCATCACCAGGGCGCCAGCTGTGGACAAATGATTATCCATGAGGCTCTCGACCAGTTCGATGCCGTACACGTCCAGTGAGGTAAAAGGCTCGTCCAATACCCACAGCCGCGCATCAGTCACCAGCAAACGCGCCAGCGCAGCGCGGCGTTTCTGCCCTGCGGAGAGAAAATGCACCGGAATATCTTCAAAGCCGCCCAGCTTGACAGCCTCCAGCGCCTCTTCAACGCTGTATCTTCCCCTGCCGCTGAGCGTCTGCAGCACACGCAAATTTTCCAATGCAGTCAACTCGCGCTTGATGCCGTCAAGATGGCCGACATAGACCATGTGACGATGAAAATCGACGGCGCACTCCTCGATGGAAACGCCGCTCCAGCGCACCTCGCCCTCGTCCGGGCGGCGCAATCCACACAGGATGCGCAGCAGCGTGGTCTTGCCGGTGCCGTTGCGCCCCTCCAGGATCAGCGCCTCACCGCCGGATACGTCGACAGAGAGATTCTCGAACAGGAGACGGTCATCACGGCTGCACTCGACTGAATCAGCCTGCAGATGAAGTGTGGAATTTGGTAAGTCGGTCACAGAGATGGAGAGGAGTTAAATTGCTATAGAATTAAAGGCCTGACATTTTAACCTATTTTTCCTTTGAATAGCGATTGCCTGACGATTTACAAGGTAAGTCGTTGTCCAAAAATAACTTCCCGATCCTGTTTGCCCTGCCGTCCCTCTTCTGTGTGGCCTACATGGGCGTAGATCAGGGGCATGAGCAGGCCGTTTCTGCGCATCCTTGCGCTCACGGCATTTGTACATCCCTGTACGGCAGACGCGGAAGCTTTGCTCGCAATGACGGGGTTATGGTTTGCTTGCGATGATATGATAAGTGATCTATCTAAAATCCCAATCGAACACAACCATGTCAAATAAACGTATCGTGCTGGCATCCAACAACGCCGGCAAAGTCCGTGAAATCAATCAACTGCTGGAAAACTCCGGCATCGAGGTGCTGCCGCAGGCGCAATTCGATATCGAGGATGCCATCGAGGACGGCCTCACCTTCGTTGAGAACGCCATCATCAAGGCGCGTCATGCCGCTAAACTCAGCGGTCTGCCGGCCATTGCAGATGACTCAGGCATAGAAGTCGACGCGCTCAACGGGGCGCCGGGCATCTACTCAGCCAGATATGCAGGGGAGGGTTCCAGCGATGAGGAGAACCTGCGTAAACTCTTGATGGAAATACAAAATATTCCCGAGGAGCAGCGCAGCGCCCGTTTTCAATGTCTGATGGTGTATATGCGCCACGCGGAAGATCCAACCCCGATCATCTGCCAGGGAACCTGGGAGGGGCGCATACTGACAACTCCGCAGGGAGAGAATGGATTTGGTTATGATCCGGTGTTTTTCGTTCCCGAACAGCAGTGCTCCTCTGCAGAGCTCGATGCTGCGACCAAGAACAGCCTCAGTCACAGGGGGAAGGCATTGCAGCAGTTGGTCTCACAGCTACCCTGACGACTTCACGCCATCGACAAAACGCTCTCTGGTGTTCCTGGCATTTTCGAAGATCTGTTCGAGTTGCTGCTGCTCTCCGGCGCGTATTGCGGTCGCTAATAACTGCAGCTCGGTGGCGAAATCCTCCACCAGCGTCGCCAGTTGGTCCTTGTTGGCGACACAGATATCACGCCACATCACGGGATTGCTGGAGGCGATGCGGGTGAAGTCGCGAAAACCTCCCGCAGCGTAGCGGAACACCTCTTCCTTGTCGTCCATGCGCGCGAGCATATCGACCAGCGCATAGGCGAGCATGTGCGGCAGGTGGCTGGTTGCGGCGAGAATGCGGTCATGATCGACGGCAAACATGCGCGTCACTTCTGCGCCGCAATAGCGCCATGTAGCATGCACTACGGCAATGGCTGACTCGTTGGTCTGGCATACCGGGGTAAGGATCACGCGGCGGTTTTGATACAACTCGGCAAACGATGCCTCGACGCCATTCTGCTCGGTTCCCGCAATCGGATGTCCCGGAACAAAGTTCGGCAACATGCAGCCGAAAGCCTCTTCGCAATCCCTGATGACGCTGCCCTTGACACTGCCTGCGTCGGTGATGATCGCATTTTCAGCAAGATGTCCCTGCATCGCCTCGAAAGCCGCACGAATGGCGCCCAGGGGAACGGCTAGAAAGACCAAATCCGCCCCTTCGACCGCTTCGCCAATGTCGTGTCTGTATGTGTCGATAACGCCGAGTTCCACGGCCCGTTCAAGATTCTCCCTGCTGCGGCCGCAGCCGATGATCTCTTCGACCTGCCCGGCTGCACGCAGCGCCCTGGCATAGGAGCCGCCAATCAGGCCAACGCCGATCACGGCCAGCCGCTTGATCATGACGAGAGTTCCTGCTCCAGCGCGGCTAAAAATCGGCTGTTTTGCGACTCTGTACCTATGCTGATACGCAGGTGATTGTGGAGATTATAGTTGGCGATCGGGCGGGTAATGATCCCCTGGCTCAACAACCCGTCATTGACCGGGGCCGCTTCCCGTTTGAGGTCTACAGTCAGGAAATTCGCCACGGATGGCATATAAACAAGCCCCATGGCATCAAAAGCGGACATCAGTTGCGCCATTCCCTGCTGATTGACCTCGCGCCCCTGCCTGACGTAGGCATCGTCATCCAGCACTGCCTCTGCAGCAGCGAGCGCCACCAGGTTGGCATTGAAGGGGTGGCGTACGCGCTGAATCACAGATGCAAGTTCCGTACTGGAGATGCCGTAGCCGATGCGCAGCCCGGCAAGGCCGTACATCTTCGAGAAGGTGCGCGTGACAACCAGGTTCGGGTAATCAGCCAGCCATTCGATACCGTTGGGAAATTCCGCTTCAGTGACATACTCTGTATAGGCCTCGTCGAGAACCACCACCACGTCTGATGGAACTCTCTCAAGAAAAGCTCCGACCTCTGATTTAGAGAGCCAGGTTCCGGTCGGATTATTCGGGTTTGCGATAAAGATGACACGCGTATCGTTGTCGATCAGTGCGGCCATCGCATTCAGATCATGACCATAAGGCATTTGCGGATGATCAACCGGCAGAGGCGGCGCCACCTTTGCCGCAGCACCGCAGGCCTGCGTATAAATCTGGTACATCGCAAAACTGTGTTCGGAGTAGACGGCATTGACGCCGGGCTCCAGAAAAACCCTCGCGACCATATCGATCACATCGCTTGAACCTGCGCCAAGGGTGATCGCTTCCGGCGCAACAGCGCAGCGCTCGGCGAGTTTGTGACGCAGAGTATGACCACTGTCGTCCGGATAGAGATGCACTTCACCGGCAACTTTCTGGATAGCCGCCGATGCCAGCGGACTCGGGCCGAGCGGATTTTCATTGGACGCAAGCTTGATGGTATCGATCAACCCCAGTTCACGCTCCAGCTCAACGATGGGCTTTCCGGGAATGTAGGGATGCAAATCGGCAATGCCTGCCGCAGTTCGCTTGAGCCACCCGCTTGTCATAGGACTGCTGCTGGATAGGAGCCGAGAATTTTGCACATGGATGATTCCCGATCAAGTTGCTGCAGGGCCTTTTTGACGGCGGGATCCTGCTGGTGACCGATGATATCGATAAAGAAGACATAGTCCCAGATACCCCGGCGTGAAGGCCTGGACTCGATGCGTGACATACTGATGCCCTGATCAGCAAATGGAGTCAGCAGACGATAGAGTCCACCCGCTTCATTTTTTGTCGCCAGCAGCAGGCTGGTTTTATCATGACTGCTGGCCCCCGACTGCTGCTGACCGATAATCAGGAAACGCGTGGTATTGCAGGGCTCGTCTTCGATATTGTGTTCATGCACGCAGAGTTTGTAGAGCGCCGCAGCCTCGGTGCTGGCAATCGCCACTCCATCGCCCCGGGCAACCAGCTGTGCAGCTGCGGCATTGCTGGCAACCGCAATGCGCTCTGCATTTGGCAGATTCTGATCGAGCCAGCGCCGGCACTGCGCCAGCGACTGTTGATGACTGTAGACCTTTGTTGCCTGCCGCCAGGATTTCTCCGCACCCAGCAGGTTGTGATGGATGCGCAGGATCACCTCGCCGCATATCGACAACGGTGAGTTCAGAAACAGATCGAGCGTATGACTGATCACCCCTTCGGTCGAGTTCTCGACCGGAACCACGCCAAAATCGACACTGCCGGCCTCGACTTCACGAAACACATCACCGATGGAAGCGAACGGCTTGGTGGATACGGAGTGTCCGAAGTGCTTCAGTGCAGCGGCCTGGGTAAAGGTTCCTTCAGGCCCCAAAAAGGCGACATTCAGCGGCTGCTCCAGCGCCAGGCAGGCAGACATGATCTCACGAAAAAGCCGCGCCATCTCTTCGCTGTCGAGTGGTCCCCGGTTGCGCGCCTGAACCTTGCGCAGCACCTCCGCCTCGCGCTCCGGACGGTAGAAACAGGTATCCTCGGGATCTGCGGCCAGCTTGATGCGCGCCACTTCCTGCGCACAGGCGGCGCGTTGATTGATCAGTTTCTGGATCTGCTGATCCAGTGAATCAATCTCGTCGCGTATGTTATTTAACTGTTCGCTATCACTCATTGCAGTCAATTGCTAGCGAGACCAAGTCTCAGAGTGACAAGGCATGAAAAAGATTATTTTCTCTCGCCAAGACGCCAAGACCGCAAAGGTTTTTCTTGGAGAGCTTTGCGCCTTCGCCTGCATGGATGCCAGGTGAGGGGCATGAGCAGGACGCGGAAGCTTTGCGAGAGTCATTATTATTGAATTATGATTCATTTGTAAAGATGTTGGCCCCTCAAGTTCCTATGTGAACAACCTAAACCACGAACCACTCGAAAACTCCTCTTATCAATTTTCGTACTTTTCGTGACTTTCGTGGTTAAAAAAGTTGGTTGCCAAAACCATGGTGCAATGCACGGAGCTTATTGCACCCTACGGCTTTTTTCAACAGATCTGTTTTCCTTCTCCAAATCTGTGTTTATCTGTGTGCATCTGTGGATAAATTATTGTCTCTTAATAACTCACTCGCACTCGAGACAGCGCACCGACAGTACGCCTTCAACCGCAAGCATATCTTCGATAGTTTGATCAGAAGGGCGCGCATCCACATCCATGAGCGTCACGGCAATATCATCGTGGGACTTGTTGACCATGTCGATGATATTGAGCTCCGCATCCGCCAGCAAGGTAGAGATTTGTCCCACCATGTTGGGCACATTGGAGTTGACGACCGCAAGGCGAAAACCCTCATTGCGCGACAGATGGATCTCAGGCATGTTGACCGAATTGGTGATATTGCCATTTTTCAGGTAGTCCTTGACCTGCTCTGCCACCATGATGGCGCAGTTATCCTCTGCCTCGACGGTAGAGGCCCCCAGATGCGGCAGCGTCAGGCAACGCGGATGCTGCTTCAGCAGATTGCTCGGAAAATCACAGGCATAGGCATAGAGATGGCCCGAATCCAGCGCTTCAACCACAGCTGCATCATCGATGATGCCGTCTCGTGCGAAATTGAGCAGCACCGCATTTTTCGGCATCAATGCGATACGGTTGGCATTGATCATATTTTTGGTTCCTTCCACCAGCGGCACATGAAAGGTAACGAAATCAGATTTGGAGAGCAGATCGTCAACACTCACTGCCTGATGGACTGCAGAGTCGAGCTGCCAGGCGCTTTTGACGGTAATACTCGGGTCGTAACCGATGACATTCATGCCCAGATTGATAGCCACATTGGCAATGCGGATGCCGATCGCGCCCAGTCCAACCACGCCGAGGGTTCTTCCCGGCAGTTCAAAACCGCCGAAATTCTTCTTTCCGGCCTCGACATCCTTGTGAATCTGTTCATCACTGCCTTCCAGGGTGCGTGCAAACTGCCATGCCGGCGCAATATTGCGGGAGGTCATCAGCATCGCCGCGATCACCAGCTCCTTGACGGCATTGGAGTTGGCTCCGGGCGCATTGAAAAC
>JAUXDV010000061.1 GCA_030620735.1 Gammaproteobacteria bacterium | reverse complement strand
GAAAAAAGAGAAGCGATCATAATCAGCTTGATTCCACTAAAAAAGATTGCCGCGCTTCGCTCGCAATGACAAGGTGCAGATCGTGCAATCGTTGCAGCAGACTACTCAAGCACTCCATTGTTGAGGGTAACGACTCTCTGCATGCGTTCCGTCAGACGCTGGTCATGGGTCACAACGACGAATGCGGTTCCCAGCTCACGGGTCAGTTTCAGCATCAGCTCGTAGATTCTGTCGGCGTTTTTTCGGTCCAGGTTACCGGTGGGCTCGTCGGCAAGTACGCATTGTGGCTCGCCTGACAGCGCCCGGGCAAGCGCTACGCGCTGGCGCTCGCCTCCGGAGAGCTGTGATGGCCGATGCCCGGCGCGGTGATCCATCTCGATCGCATGCAGCCAGTATTGCGCTTTTTCAGCAGCCTGGTGTTTATCAACACCGCGGATCAACAGCGGCATGGCCACATTTTCCAGTGCTGTCAATTCCTGGAGAAGGTGGTGAAACTGATAGACGAATCCCAGTGAGCGGTTTCTCAATCGGTTGCGCACTCTCTCCTTGATGGTGAAGAGATTTTCGCCTGCAAGCGTCACCGTACCCGAGGTCGGCTGGTCAAGACCGCCAAGGCAGTGCAGCAGGGTGCTCTTGCCCGATCCTGAGCTGCCGATGATCGACAGGCTCTCCCCTTTTTTGACATCCAGCGAGACGCCCTTGAGCACCTCGACAGAGAGTTCCCCGTCCGAGAATGTACGCACCAGGTCACGGCATGAGAGGATGGTTTCTGTAATAGCATCACTCATAGCGCAATGCCTCCGCAGGCTGCACTTTTGATGCCCGCCATGCCGGGAAAAGCGCAAACAGTATGGTGATCACGAAGGCAAAGGAGGCGATCAGGGTGACATCCTGCCAGTGGACATCGGAGGGCAGTCTGCTGATGTAGTAGAGGTCGGGATTGATGGCCTGAAAGCCCAGGGCGGATTCCAGTGCAGAGACAATGGTCTCGACATTGACGGCAAGCAGGATGCCCGAAACGACCCCCAGCAGCACCCCAAAGGTTCCAATGGTGGTTCCCTGCACCAGAAAAATCTTCATGATGCTGCCGGAAGAGGCCCCCAGGGTGCGCAGGATGGCGATGTCGCTCTGTTTTTCAGTCACCACCATGATCATCGCGATAATGACCGAAAACGCAGCCACCAGCACGATCAGAAAAAGAATAAAACCCATCATGCGTTTCTCGGTGGCCAACGCTTCGAAAAAGTTACGGCGATAACTCGACCAGTCCCTGACTTAGTAATAATCCTTCATCTGATTCGCCAGTTCATAGGAGATGCGCTGCGCATCATAGAGATCTTTGACTTTGAGACGCACACCGGTTACCGCGTCACCGAGACGGTTCAATTTAGCCACGTCACGCATGTGCGCCAGCGCCACCCCGGTGTCAAAATCTCCCATACCGACCTCAAAAATTCCTGAAACCGTAAAGCGTTTGAGACGCGGCATGGTACCCACGGGAGTAATTATTGCGTGGGGAGTAATCACCGTAACCTTTTCACCGACGGCAACGCCAAGATTACGGGCAAGTTCCACACCCAGCACGATGTTATAACTCTTCTCCTTGAGGTCATCCAGCGAGCCGCTGTTCATGTGCTCGCCGACATCCGCCACCGCAGCCTCCTGCTGCGGATCGATGCCGCGGATCAAGGCGCCGGAGACAAGCTGTCCATTCACCAGCATCACCTGGGACTCCACATAGGGGGCGGCTGCGACCACATCAGGATGCTGTTTGGCGAGTTCCATTGCCTCCGGCCAGTTCTGCAGCCCCCCCTCGGTCGAAGTGATGGTCGCATGCGAGACCATGCCGAGGATGCGCTCTCGAATCTCTTTATGAAAGCCGTTCATTACTGACAACACCACGATCAGCGCCATCACGCCGATCATGATGCCGAACATGGATGCCAGAGAGATGAAAGAGATGAAGTGATCTTTGTGTCTGGCCCGCGTATAGCGGAAGCCGAGGAAATATTCATAGGGCTGATACATGACGCGCATTAAACCATAAATCAGGATTCAGGGTGCTTCTAATGATCAATTAATCTGACTCAAATTGGCATCCCCTCTCTACGGACGTCATTCCCTGACAGGCCCCGGATATATCTTGACTAATTTACTGGGAAATTGATACTCTCAATAAACAAATCATGCATCATCTCAAACCAAATTCACAGAAGGAGATACACCATGAAAATCACGCATCACATCGCATCAACTGCCACTATTGCATTACTTCTTGGCGTATTCGGTTCCAGCGTATCTGCCAGGGAAGAGATCAACGTTGGCATCAGCCGCGATATAACAAAGGTTGAATTCACCCATGATGGAAAAAAACTTACCATTATGCGAAATCAGGAGCCGCTCAATACCATCAATCCAAATTTTGCATTAACATCCCGAAACTGCCCTCCTTTCTGCATTCAGCCAATGGTTGTTGCTCCTGGCGTCGCTACCATTGGTGAACTCGAAATCATCGATTACATAAAGAAAATGGCTGGCGGAGATGACTCTATACTGGTGATTGACTCACGCACTCCGGATTGGATCGCGCGCGGGACCATACCCGGCGCAACCAATATCCCGTGGACAAAAATCAGACCAAAAAGCGGCGCTACCACTGAAGAGATTATAAAAGTTCTGGCAGCTCAATTTGGCGCTAAACTGGCACAAGGTGCAGATGAGTTTTCAGTCGATGAAGCGATCGCTGAGGGAGACACCAGCAAGGTTTTTGACTACTCGAATGCAAAAACACTGGTGATGTTCTGCAACGGAATGTGGTGCGGTCAATCGCCTGCCAATATCAAAACATTATTGAAATTTGGTTATCCGGCTGAAAAGATCAAATGGTATCGCGGAGGCATGCAGGGTTGGGAGACTCTCGGCCTAACGACGATCAAACCCTGAGAAGTTACAGTTTGTGTAATTCCCCAACCAAGGAGGGATAAAAAAGCCCTGCAATTGATGCAGGGCTTTATTGTAGAAGTTACGCCTTTTTGTAGGTGCCGCGAGCTACAGAAGCAACCCTTCCATTGCGCTTCAGATAAGCAAGTGTTTGCCCCAGGTTACCCACGGAGATTCCAATCGCTTCCAGCTTTTCACGAATCGCTTTGGTATCCATTTCACCAGCATCCAGTATCTCTACAATTGCAGCACTGGCGCCTGTGCGCCCTTTTGCTAAAGCTCCGGACACTCTGCCGCCAAACGCTTTGATTCTCGCATTGACATCCTTGAGTTCGTTTTTGTGTTTGTTCTTCAGCTGGCGGATCTCTTCACGGATCTCTTTATTATGCTTGAGTTGTAGTTGGCGACGCTCTTCACGCAGTTCAGCAATTTTTTGCTGATTCTCCTGCATGACCTTTGTTTGCTCTTCTATTTCACGTTGTTTCGCTAAATTGTACAGCTCTTCAGCGGTCATTTTATTATAATCAGTTTTAGACATCTATTTCATCCTCTTTGGTGTTAGCAGTCATGGAGATATATGTAGTCATATCTTCTACCGACGAAAGATATTACAAAAGTATTACAAATGCAAATAATAACTGCGCAAACAATATGATTTTTGAGATGTATGACTTGTAGCACAAATTCATCATGTGAATATTGAATGCGTACGATACTCTATTTCAGTGCTACTGCTTTGCTGATTTGGAGAAATTGTATAACAGAGTTGACATGAGGAATCTTCTACTCATGTGTTAAAGATGTTGCACTATATAATGATCAGCGGAAGATAATCAGTCATCGATTACAGATCAGCTGCTTCATCTTTGCAACAGCCTCCTGCCAACCGGTAAAAACGGCGCGGCTGACAATGGAGTGGCCGATGTTCAACTCTTGAATAGCCGGGAGTGCAGCAATTGCCTGTACATTATGATAATCAAGGCCATGGCCGGCGTTAACCTGAAGGCCAAGCTCCACTCCATAGTCAACGGCATCACTGATACGTTCGAACTCTTGCAGCCGCTGCTCTGTTGTCAACGCATCAGCATAATGTCCGGTGTGGATTTCGACGACAGGGGCGCCAACGCTGCGGGCAGCTTCCAGTTGCGCTTTATCCGCATCGATAAAGAGTGAAACACGCACGCCTGCATCTGCGAGCTGATGACAATAATCCGTGAGATAGGCTTGCTGTGAAATCACATCCAGCCCCCCCTCCGTCGTCAGCTCTTCACGCTTCTCCGGAACCAGGCAGCAGTCATGCGGTCCTATTCTGCGGGCAATTTCCAGCATCTCTGCAGTCGCGGCCATTTCGAGATTCATGCGCGTTTGAATAATACCATTCAGCATCTCCACATCACGATCCTGAATATGCCTGCGATCCTCGCGCAGATGCAGGGTGATGACGTCCGCCCCCGCCTCCTCGGAGAGCAACGCGGCCTGTATGGGATCCGGATAGCGTGTTCCCCGCGCCTGACGCAGAGTTGCGATATGATCGATATTAACGCCGAGTAATTTTTCCATTGCTGTTTCTCACAAATAATGCAGATGCTCTTTCGCGCATCAGAAGCTCAGATTTATCCGTCATTGCGAGGAGCCTCAGGCGACGCGGCAATCTGCTTGAGATTGCCTCGCTCCGCTCGCAATGACGGGGATTTATGAATCTAGCGGAACAACTCCCGGCTCTTGAGAGGCTTGTAGTCCAGGGAGTGGTCGATCAGGCGTCGCATCAGCAGTTTTGCTTCATGTCTCTCTCTGGCATGCCGCCACTCTCCCTGGTGCAGCGCCAGCAGTGTTCTTCCCTGGATCAACGCATCTGAGTCACTGTGATCCTGTGTGACCCCCTGCCCTACATGATAAGCGTACATTTGATCTCTGCTTACCGGTGCGCCTTCACAGGTGCTATCAAGAACCACACCATAACCGGTCTCCTGCAACAGTTGCAATTCAAAGCGGCGCAGCTCCCAATCCGGGTATTCGCTATATTGCAGATGCAGCAGCGTCTTCCAGTAAGCCTGCATGAGGTGGTCGCAGGCATCGCCACGCGGCAGCAGGCGCATCAGCAGTTCATTCAGATAGAAACCGCAATAGAGCAGTTTTTTTTTCAGATCAAGCGGCTTTTCAGACGCTTCGGCATGCGTCAGAGTCATCACTTCGCCCCTGCCTCTCCACCTCAGTGTCAAGGGTTGGAATGGCTGCAGCGTCCCTTTGAGTCGTCCTTTGGCCGCGCCCCTTGCAATCAGCGGCATACGCCCCTCTCCAGCGACCAGGCACTCCAGCAGCAGGCTGGTATCACGATAGGGACGGCGATGCAGTAGAAACGCCGCTCGCATCAGGGATCGAGATAACCAAGCGAGGAGAGCGCTGCTTCATCCGATGACCAGCTCTTTTTCACTTTAACCCACACGTCCAGCCACACTTTTTTACCGAAACAGCTCTCCATCGATTCTCGCGCAATGCGCGCAGTCTCCTTCAGGGCGGCTCCCTTTTTGCCGATGATAATTCTTTTCTGGCCTTCCCGTTCCACCCAGATCACAGCCCCTATCCTGTAACGCCCGGCAACACTCTCAAAGCTTTCGATCTCAACCGTCAGCGCATAGGGAATCTCTTTGGCATAGCGACGTGTGAGTTGTTCGCGCAGCAGCTCTGACGCCATGAAGCGTTCTGATTTATCTGTAACCTGGTCTTCGGGAAAGAAGTTGCTGTTTAACGGCAGGTGAGCCAGCACCCTGTTTTTGACGATATCGATATTATCCTGCTTAAGGGCAGAAACAGGGATCATCTCAACGAAGTCAGCAGCATCGAAGCTGGAGAGATAGGCAAGCAGCGACTCCTTGCGTTCCAGCAGGTCAATTTTGTTGACCGCCAGGATCGCCGGCTTGCCTGAACGCCGAATGCTGGCGAGTACCGCCTCATCCTCCTCAGTCCAGACATCCGCCTGCACAACAAACAGAATCACATCGACATCATGCAGCATACGCTCTGCAGTCTGATTGAGCACCCGGTTGAGCCCCTTTGTCCCACGCCGATGGATCCCCGGCGTATCGACAAAGACAATTTGACCCTGTTTGAGTGTCTTGATACCGAGAATAGCATGACGCGTCGTCTGCGGCTTGTGTGAAGTGATGGCTATTTTTTGCCCGACCATCTGATTGAGGAGGGTCGATTTGCCGACATTGGGACGACCGACGATCGCCGCATAACCACAACGATTTTTCATCACTTCTTGAGTTCCTCTAATAACTGCCGTGCAGCATCCTGCTCTGCCTTGCGGCGCGATATATCGCTCCCCACTGCTTCCAGTTTTAATGCCTTCACCCGGCACTTCACCGAAAAAAGCTGTTGATGCTGCTTGCCGCTGACAGAAAGAACTTCATACTCCGGCAACGGCAGATTCAGAGATTGCAAATGCTCCTGCAAACGGGTTTTGGGATCTTTCTCACACTGCTCCAGTGTGAGTCTCTGAAGCCGCTGTAGAAAGAGATGATCGATCAGTTTTTCAACTGCGTCATTTCCCAGTTCAAGATAGGCCGCACCGAGGATGGCTTCGACAGCATCAGCAAGCGTCGAGTCCCTGGATTGTCCACCGGCGCGCAGTTCTCCGGCACCCATGACAAGATATTTGCTGAGTTGAATTTCGGCGCCAATCTCGGCCAGCGTCTGACGTCTGACCAGCGATGAGCGCAGGCGGCTCAATTGCCCTTCACTGGCCTGTGGAAAACGACGGTAAAGGCGATTCGCAATAACCATTCCCAGCACTGCGTCACCCAGGTATTCGAGGCGCTCGTTATTAATGCTGCCTGCGCTGCGGTGGGTCAGTGCCTGCTCAAACAAGGCAAGTTGCTGAAAAGGGAGATTCAGCTGTTTAGCCAGGTGTTCAGCAGCAAGTTTCAACGGATCGGGATACGCGCAGTTTCTTCAAAGTCCATCACCACTTTCATGTTGCCGGCAAGCGGTTTGCTTTCACTGTACTTCACCTTGATCTGGTAGGTCTGCTCGACGCGCTTGATCCTGACATTCTTCGCAGTAAGATGATAGATTCCATTCATGTGAATACGCGCCATCAGGCTGCTTTTGATTTTATTGGGCGAAGCCCTGAACAATTTCGGATCTGCCTCCATCTCCTTGAGCAGTGATTTCAAGGTCCAGTTTTCAAAATAGACCGTCCCCGTTTTCAGCGCAAACAGCCCCAGCGCCAGCACCATCATGGCGATGACCAGCATACCAAGCGCTGATGCGCCCTGCTGTTTTTTCAAATTATTTAATTGGATCACCGATTCTCCCCCAGTCTATTGGAAAACCATCTCTCTTCCAGTCCAGATTCATCCAGATCATCGTCGCCCTGCCGACCAGGTTCTCCTCCGGAACAAAGCCCCAGCAGCGGCTGTCACGGCTGTTATCCCGATTGTCCCCCATCGCAAAATAGTGTCCCTCGGGAACAGTCACGGGACCTGTCGCGAGATATGGACAGCGCAGTTCACGTCCGGGATTCACCAGGATCTGGTGCTCGACATCGCCAAGCCGCTCATTGAGGTGATCGTCGCCTGTCTCAACCTTACCTGCGCCCACACCCTCGTAAATTCCTATTTTCTGCTGCTGCTGTGGCTTCCCGTTAACATAGAGCACTTTGCGCTTATATTCAAGTACGTCACCGGGCACTCCGACAACACGCTTGATGAAATCGATCGATTTATCTTCCGGAAAACGAAACACAGCCACGTCCCCGCGCTGCGGTTTACCGACATCAAGAATCTTGGTGTGCGTCACCGGAAGACGCAGTCCATAGGCGTATTTATTGACGACGATAAAATCTCCGACCAGCAGTGTCGGCATCATCGAACCCGATGGAATCTTGAAAGGCTCGAACACAAATGAACGCAGTATCAACACCACCAGGATAACCGGGAATATAGAGCGTGAAATGTCGATCAGGACGTGTTCCTTGACATTCTCACCGCGCTTTTTGGAATAGATGAGCACATCCATCAGCCAGATAGCTCCCATCACAACGAGGGTAATGACCAGAATAAGTCCGATATTTAATGACATAAATAATCTCAGTAAAACAAAGTTTTAGGGGGTTAGGTTTTAAGGTTTAGGTGGTTAGGTTTTAGGTGGTTAGGTTTTAAGTTTTAAGTCCTAAAACCTAACACTTAAAACCTCCCAAAACCTGCCTAATCCCTTCCAAGCTTTAATACAGCTAGAAAAGCATCCTGGGGAATCTCGACACTCCCCACCTGCTTCATGCGTTTTTTACCTGCCTTCTGTTTTTCCAGCAGCTTGCGTTTACGCGTGATATCGCCGCCATAACACTTGGCTGTCACATTTTTGCGTAGCGCTTTGACATTTGTGCGCGCGATGATTTTACTGCCGATTGCAGCCTGGATCGCGACATCAAACATCTGCCGCGGAATCAGCTCTTTCATCTTCGCTGTTAAATCACGACCCCGGGTTTGCGCCTGGTCCCGATGCACAATAATCGACAGCGCATCGACTGCCTCGCCATTGATCAGTACCTCAAGCTTGGTCAGGGGCGCCGCCTGAAAATGGCTGAACTCATACTCAAACGAAGCATACCCCCGGCTGACGGATTTGAGACGATCAAAAAAATCGAGTACGACTTCGTTCATCGGAAGCTCGTAAGAGACCTGTACCTGGCCGCCAAGATACTGCATGTTTTTTTGTACGCCACGCTTCTCTATGCAGAGGGTAATGACTGCCCCCAGGTGATTTTGCGGCACAAGGATCGTTGCAAGGATGATCGGCTCGCGTATCTCCTCGATCACGGATGGATCAGGAAGGTCTGCAGGATTATCGACTTTCACGACCTCGCCATCCTTGCGCTCAATCTCATAGATCACTGTTGGAGCCGTGGTCACCAGGTCAAGATCATACTCTCTCTCCAGACGCTCCTGCACGATCTCCATGTGCAGCAATCCCAGGAAACCACAGCGAAAACCGAACCCAAGCGCCTGGGAGGTTTCAGGTTCAAAATGGAGCGCCGCATCATTCAGGCGCAGCTTTCGCAGCGCCTCGCGCAAATTCTCATAATCCTCGGAGCTGACCGGATAGAGGCCGGAGAAGACCCGCGGCTGCATCTCTTCAAAACCGGTCAGAGGCTCTGCTGCCTTGTTATCCGTCAGGGTGATGGTATC
>JAUXDV010000068.1 GCA_030620735.1 Gammaproteobacteria bacterium | reverse complement strand
TGGCGGCAAGACGAAATAGTCTGCGTGAGAACAACATGGATTGAATTCTAGCAGGAGTGAGGGGCTTCTAGCAAAATTTCGCGTCGTTTCGGGGGAGAGGGTAGAATAGATCCAGTTTTTTCGTTTGGAGTTTTTCGATGCCCTGGCAAGCTGTTTCGCGCAATTTTTCCACCACCAGAATGCGCCGTATGCGCAAAGATGATTTCTCCCGCCGTCTGATGCGCGAGACGACATTGACTGCCGATGATCTGATCCTGCCGGTGTTCGTGCTCGAGGGTGATGGCGTGCGTGAGCCGGTGGCCTCCATGCCGGGGGTGGAGCGTATGAGCATCGACCTGCTGGTGCAGGAGGCAAAAGAGATCCATGCGCTGGGCATTCCTGCGATGGCGCTCTTCCCGGTGACGCCTGCCTCGGCAAAATCAGAAGATGCCCGCGAGTCCTTCAATCCCGATGGCCTGGCGCAGCGCGCGGTCATGGCGGTCAAGGATGCGGTTCCTGAACTGGGGGTTATCACGGATGTGGCGCTGGATCCTTTTACCACGCATGGTCAGGACGGCCTCATCGACGACTCCGGTTACGTGTTGAATGATGAGACCGTCGAAGTGCTGATCAGGCAGGCTCTCTCCCATGCTGAAGCAGGCGCTGATGTGGTTGCGCCTTCCGACATGATGGACGGGCGCATCGGCTCGGTGCGCCTGGCACTGGAAGGGGCGGGGCATATCCATACGCGCATTCTTGCCTACTCGGCAAAATACGCCTCCAGCTATTATGGTCCGTTTCGCGATGCAGTTGGTTCTGCAGCCAACCTGGGTGCGGGCAATAAATACACCTATCAACAGGATCCGGCCAACAGTGACGAGGCGCTGCAAGAGGTTGCGCTCGATCTGCAGGAGGGCGCCGACATGGTAATGGTGAAGCCGGGCATGCCCTATCTGGATATAGTGCGGCGCGTCAAAGAGAGCTTTGCCGTCCCCACCTATGTCTACCAGGTCAGCGGTGAATATGCGATGCACATGGCGGCGGTGCAAAATGGCTGGCTGGATGAAAAAGCCGTGGTGATGGAGTCGTTGGTGTGCATCAAGCGTGCCGGAGCGGATGGCATTCTGACCTATTTCGCCAAACGCGCAGCGCAGTGGCTGAACCCATGAGTGATCGATATGCGGTGATCGGCAACCCGGTCAAGCACAGTCTGTCGCCCCGAATTCATGCTGCCTTCGCCAGTGAGACAGGGGAAGATATCGAATATAAGCGTCTGCTGGGAGATCTGGAGGATTTCAACGGCGACGTGCGGGATTTTTTTTCCCGCGGCGGATGTGGCCTGAATGTCACCGTGCCTTTCAAGGTGAAGGCCTGGGAGCTGGTGGATGAACTCAGTGAGGGGGCGCGGCTTGCGGGGGCGGTCAATACCATTACCCGGCTGAATAACGGCAAGTTGCATGGCGACAACACCGACGGTGTCGGGCTGGTGCGTGACCTCGCAGAGAACCACGGTTTCGATTTTACCGATGCCTCGCTGCTGCTGATTGGCGCCGGCGGCGCCTCCAGGGGGGTGATTCTGCCGCTTTTACAACAGCAGCCCGCAAGCCTGATGATTGCGAACCGCACTGCAGAAAAGGCTGTGTCGCTGGCGGATCTCTTCAGTGGATGCGGTGATGTCTGCGGCTGTGGTCTGCATGAGATAGGTGCTCAGCAATTTGACCTGGTTATCAACGCTACGGCGGCAGGATTGAAGGGGGATGTTCCTGCTATCCCTGACACCTGCCTGGCATCAGGCGGCTGGGTCTATGACATGATGTATGGCAGGGAGCCGACAGCATTCGTTCGCTGGGGAGAGGCGCACCATGCCGGAAAAGTGCTTGACGGCATTGGCATGCTGGTCGAGCAGGCAGCCGAGTCCTTCTACATCTGGCGCGGCGTGCGTCCACACACGGCTGCGGTGATCCGGCAGCTTGCTTCATGAACCGCCTACATCTTTACAAATGAATCAAATTTCAATAATGACTCTCGCAAAGACGCTAAGCTCGCCAAGAAAAACCTTTGCAGTCTTGGCGTCTTTGCGAGAGAAAATAATCACTTTCATGCCTCGTCAGTCTGAGACCTGGTCTCGCTAGCTTTATGAAGATCTATTTGATCGCTGTCGGCAACAAGATGCCTGCCTGGGTGACCACGGCATACCAGGAGTATGCAAAGCGCATGCCCCGTGAGTGCTCTCTGCAGCTTCTGGAAATCAACCCCGCGCATCGCGGCAAGAGCAGCAGCACGCAGAGGATCAAGCAGGAGGAGTGCAAGCGCATCCAGACGGCGATTCCCAAAGGCGCATCGGTGATAGCGCTCGATGAGCATGGCAAGTCGTGGAGCACCAAACAGCTCTCCACGCAGCTTTCCGGCTGGCTGCAGGAGGGGCCGGACATCGCGCTGCTTGTCGGTGGCGCCGATGGCCTCTCTTCAGATTGTCTGGGTCGTGCAAGGCTCAAGTGGTCACTCTCACCGTTGACGCTGCCGCACCCCATGGTGCGGGTGGTGGTCGCCGAACAACTCTATCGCGCCTGGAGCCTGCTGCAGGGGCATCCCTATCACAGGGGGTAGCGTCTTGAAAAAATTGACCACGAAAAACACGAAAGGCACGAAAAGAACACATGGATAATTGGCAACACTGTAACTTCTCAAAAAGTCCGTGCATGGCAACAACTATGTAGGATGCTGCTGAGCTTGCGAAGCGCATCTGTCGGGTAAACTCGCGAGCGATGCGCTTCGTTCCTCAGCAGCATCCTACGCTATCTCGAACAATGCACGGATGAACGATACGACTATTCCGTGTTGTCCGCGTGTTCCGTGGTAAAAATTGTGAAGTGGTTATTTTCTATCTGTGGTTTTCCATGATCAAGTCTGAATTGTATGAATAACTCGTCGCGTGCAGGTCAATATATCCGGCAGCCGGGAGGCTACAGCGCTTTTATCCCGGCTCCTCTGCCCCCGCAGCCGGCGATTGTTTTTGATGCCGAGCTGCAGAATCTGCTGACAAAAGCTGAACGGGCAATCGCGGTTCTGGATGGCGCCGTGCAGACGCTGGCGCATGCGGACGATTTTATTGCGATGTCAATGCGCCGCGAGGCGGTTCTCTCGTGTCAAATCGATGGAGTCGAAAGCAATGTGGATCATCTTGTCAGGCATGAGGCGGGCTTTGCAATAGAACACGAGCCCGCTGAGTTCGACGAGGCATTCAACTATCTGCAGGCGATGCGCGAGGGAGATGCTGCTGTCGTCAAGCGGCCGGTGACGACATCGCTGATCCAGCAGCTGCATCGGCTGTTGCTGGATGGCATGGACGAGCAGCAAAACAGTGCAGGTGAATTGCGGCAGCAGCAAACCTGGATTGGTCGGCCGGGCTGCAGCATTGTGGAAGCAATGTTCGTACCTGCTCCACCGCGCCATTTGAATGACCTGCTGCGTCTGCTGGAGGGATTTCTTTATGACGAGTCCCTGCCGGTATTGATACAGGTAGGGCTGGCGCATGCGCAGTTTGAGACCATTCATCCATTTCGCTCAAAAAACGGACGTACCGGACGATTGCTGATCACTCTGCTGTTGTCGCAAAAAGATGCGCTGCAGTCACCTGTACTCACTCTCTCCAGTTATTTCAGAGAGCATCGGCAGGCCTATTATGGCCATCTGCAGCGCATCAGGGAGACCGGGGACTGGGAGGGCTGGCTCAAGTTTTTTCTCAACGGTATTGTGCTCAGTTCACAGCATGCGACTGAAACTGCAATCAGAGCCATGGCTCTGCGTGAGCGTCACAGAGAGTGCATCACCGATGAGTTTGGACGCGTTGCGGCGAATGGCCTGAAGGTGCTTGAGAGGCTCTATCAGAGGCCTTTTATCCGCGTACAGGATCTTGTTGATATGAGTGGTTTGACGTTTCAGGCGTCAAATAATCTCATGAACAAATTTATCGCTCACGGGATTTTGTCAGAGGCGACAGGGCAGGCGCGAAACCGGGTGTTTCGCTGCGATGCCTACATCGCGCTGTTTGAGTAAAGCGGGCCTCTCTTCCGCCTATTTTTTCCTTTTTAATTCAGTCTATTGCGGCAATATTTGTAGAAAGTCTCTAAGAGGGCTATTCTGTTGTCATGGGATTGCTGTTTTTTCAGGCGGCGACTTTACCGAGGAGAGTGGGGAATTATGATTCCCCGGTAAAAAATGAGTGAAGAGATTCTGATTAATGTGACTCCGCCCGAAACCCGGGTCGCCATCGTCGAAAATGGCATGGTGCAGGAGATTCTGGTCGAACGCATCAAAAAGCGGGGGCTGGTCGGTAATATTTACAAAGGCAGTGTTTGCCGGGTGTTGCCTGGTATGCAGGCGGCTTTTGTCGAGGTTGGACTGGAGCGCGCCGCTTTTTTGCATGCCTCCGATATCGCCAGTGCCGGACATCATGAGACAACCCCCGACATCGCGGAACTTGTGCAAACCGGCAGTGACCTGATCGTACAGGTGGTTAAGGATCCGCTGGGAAGCAAGGGCGCCCGCCTGACAACACACCTCTCCATACCATCACGATTTATGGTCTTCCTGCCGGCAGAGGAGAGTATCGGTATTTCACAAAAGATAGAAGATGAGCAGGAGCGCGACCGTCTGCGTGAAATACTGTCGCTGTTTGTCAGGGAGGAGAACCTGCGGGGCGGATTTATCGCACGTACTGCTGCAGAAGGGGCGGATGAAATGGCGCTGCGTGCTGATATGCTGTTTCTGTCGCGCCTGTGGGAGTCAATCGGGAAAAAAATGCTTGAAGCAGGCAGCCGTGAGTTGATCCATGATGATCTGCCCCTCGCCCTGCGTGCATTGCGGGATATGACAGATACGCATATTGAGAAGGTGCGCATCGACTCCCGCACCACCTATAACAATGCAGTGCAGTTTGCTGACAGCTTTATTCCCGAGATCAGTGAGCGCATCGAATACTATCCGGGCGAGCGCCCGATCTTTGATCTTTACGGGGTTGAAGATGAGATCGAGAAGGCGTTGCAACACAAGGTTGATTTGAAATCGGGCGGCTATCTGATTATTGATCAGACAGAGGCGATGACCACAATCGATGTCAATACCGGTGGATTTGTCGGTCACCGTACACTCGAGGAGACCATTTTCAAGACCAATCTCGAAGCGGCCCAGACGCTTTGCAGGCAGTTAAGATTGAGAAACCTGGGCGGTATCATCATTATCGACTTTATCGATATGCTGGATGCAGAGCATAAACGCCAGGTGATGCGGGCGCTGGATAAATGCCTGGCAAAGGATCATGCAAAAACCCAGATCACGGAGGTGTCATCGCTTGGCCTGGTGGAGATGACCCGCAAGCGCACCCGTGAATCACTGGGTCACATCTTGTGCGCCCCCTGCCCCTGCTGCAATGGCCGCGGCACTCAGAAGACAGCAGAGACAACCTGTTATGAGATTTTTCGTGAGATTCTGCGTGAGTCGCGCCAGTTCGACGTGCAGTCACTGCTGATTCTCGCATCCCAGGACGTGGTCGATTTGATGCTCGATGAGGAGTCGGCGAGCCTGGTTGAACTGGAGCAGTTTATCGGCAGGCAGATCCGCCTGCAGGCTGAACAACTCTATAGCCGTGAACAGTATGATGTGGTGCTGTTGTAATGAGTAATGAAGTCACATGCGTATCCTGACCAGACTTGCTGTTTCTCTGCTGGTTGTCATTGCTCTCTCGGTGAGCTTTGCGCGTTATCTGCTGCCTTCGCTGATCGAAACCTATAAAGACGAAATACTGGCGCAGGTCAGCCTGGTCGTGGGGAAGAATATCGAGGCGGATGCTGTTTCCGTCTTCTGGCGGGAGGATGGGCACGGATTCCATCTGCAAAATCTCAGGCTGGTGAATGACGACGGCAGTTCTGACCTCAAGGCGGAGTCGGTCTACCTGAAGTTCAGTGTGATGGAGGTGCTGCGCCATCTGTATATTGCGCCATCGGAGATCCGGGTCGTCGGAACTCACCTGGCGGTCATACGTCATGAGGATGGCAGGATTTCGATTCATGGCATCGAACACTCTGGTGATTTTGATGTTGATCTTAGCGCCATGATCCTGCAGCCGGTGTTCCTCGAGGTTGTGGATTCGGAGGTGACGGTCATTGATCTGGTGCATAAAAACACGCTGCCGCTGCATTTTTCGCCGGTCAACCTGTTGATTAGAAATGACGGCAGTCAGCATCAGCTCTCAGCGCGGGTCTTGATCGACAAGGGGGAATCCGGTGGCTTCACGCTGATTTCACGATTTCAGACAGAGAGTAAAAGCCTGGAGCAGTGGAAGGGGGAGCTCTATCTGCGCACTGAGCAGCTGGACCTGGCGTGGCTTTTGCAAAATCGTTTTCCCGGACATTACAATCTGGAACATGCCAAAACCAGCATGGAGATCTGGAGCCACTGGGATAAAGGGCGGTTGTTGATGCTTCAGGGGGAGATGTATAGCGAGGATCTGCATTTTCGCTCGCAGAACGTCAAACAGGCGCCTGAGCTGGCACTGGACTATTTTGGCGGAAACTTCCGCTGGACACGGGAGCAGAACGGATGGCTGCTTGATATCGCCGATCCCCTGATTAGACACGACGATGCCGTGTGGCCAACCAAATCAATCGGTATTGCGGTGCGACAGATTTCCGGGAAAGGCCCGCTTCACTTCTATCTCGGCGCAGATCTCTTTAGTATCGATGGATTGTTCAAGGCGCTTGCAGTACATCCTCCTGATCACCCGTTGATCAAAGACCTGCTTGCTGCGCAGGCGCAGGGTGAGGTGATCAACTCCTCCCTGCATTTGAAGATGGAGCGCCCGGTCGAGTGGGAGTTCAGCGCCATCCTGGACAATCTGCAGACACAGGCGGCGGGAATAGTGCCGGAGATCAAGGGGGTCAGGTTGGTGGTTGCTGCATCCCATGACAGTGGCAGTATGAAAGTGGCGGCAAGCAATACGTCGCTGCATATCAAATCACTGTTTCGCCAGCCGATGTTGTTGAACCAGGTGACCGGCGAGCTGCGCTGGAAGAAACAGGCAAACGGGGACTGGCGCATTGCAACGGACAACATGGTTGCCCGCTCTGAACATATCAAAACGACAACAAGTTTTCGTTATACCCTGCCGCCGCAGGGGAAAGGCCACCTGGATCTGCGTACCGACTTTCAGGAGGGACATGCCGAGCATGCATCACTCTATTATCCGGCGTACAGGATGCCGCCTGCGGTGGTTAAATGGCTGGATCGTTCTTTAACAAAAGGGTTTGTTACCTCCGGTCGCTTTGTGCTGCAGGGGCCGCTGCAGAGTTTTCCTTATGAAAACAACGATGATGGTTTTTATGAGGTGCTTTTCGATATCAAGGATGCGGAGATCGCATACAAGGAGGAGTGGCCGCCGTTGAAGAACGTCAAAGCTCAAGTTCGTTTTCACGGCAATCATCTGAATATCGATGTCAGTGAAGCCACGATCTATGATAACAGGGTCGACCATGCGAGCATGCAGATGCAGCTCAAGCCTGCGTCGGCCATTCAGCTGCAGGGTCAAATCTCCGGATCACTGGCGGGGCCCGTGCGATTGCTCAAGGAGTCTCCATTGAAGAGCCGGTTTGCGCCGCTGATGGAGGCGCTTGATATGCAGGGAGAGGGGGATCTCAGCGTTGATATGCAGATTCCGCTGAAAAAACACCACGCGGCGGCGTTTAAGGGCGATCTGCTTCTCAAAAATGCAACCATCAATGCCAATACGGTCGATGTTTCACTGCAGAGGGTCAACGGGGTGTTGCACCTGAGCGACAGCGGTGTCAGTGCGAAAAAACTCAAGGCGCGTCTGCTGGGGAGTTCTCTCAGCATGGATATCAAGCCATTAAAGCATGGCGCCACACAGGTGAAGGCAAAAGTGAATCTCTCGGCGGCATCATTGAAGAGGGTCATCGCAGATGCGCCTGTCAGCGGCTCCGCAGTGTGGAACATCGATGTCGAAGTGCCATCGCTTGCGAAGATGCGCAGGGGCGGGCTTTCACTACATACCCGCAGTGATCTGAAGGGGATGAAGGTCGATCTGCCGCTCTCCCTGGGGAAATCGCGTTCACAGAGAAAAATTATGGACCTGGTGTGGAAGCTGAGTGAAACGACACCTGCATTCAAGCTTGCCTACGGTGACTTAAAGCTGGATATGAAGCATCGGCAGGGGCGCTGGAGCGGCTCGATCAAGGCGAAGGAACTCTCTGGGCAGCTGACGATTCCGGATGCAAAACAGCAGCAGATCAGGGTGGATCTGGAGCGCTTGAACCTGGTCTTCTCCCTGCATGACAAGAGTGCGCCCATCGACAAAAGCGGGCAGAAAAAACCACATGATATCAGGCCGTTTTATCTGACCAGTAAGCAGCTGCTTTTGAATGGGCGCCCCTTCGGAACACTCTCGATGAAAACCCGCCACACCCGCACCGGGCATGAGATGTTAGAACTCAAGGTAAACTCGAAAAATGACAGCCTGGTGGCAAGTGGAAGCTGGAATTCGAAAAAGGGCGGTTCTACAACAAATGTGAACATCTCACTTGTTGCTGCAGAGTTTGGCGAGACGTTAAAGAGTCTCGACCTCACAAATCAGCTTGAGGAAGCGCAGGGAAGCGTCGATGCCGATCTCAACTGGCGCGGAACGCCGGC
>JAUXDV010000341.1 GCA_030620735.1 Gammaproteobacteria bacterium | reverse complement strand
ACGTTTTCCTGATGTTTTTTGTCGGGTTACGCTTCGCTAACCCGACCTACGGAAGCCACTATGCAAAGGCTTATTGAGAACTTACCATCCTATGATTTGTTGTTTGCTACGTGGCAGTGCGCTGCCACCGGGTTTTAAATCGGCTCCAGCACTGCATCAAGATTCAAGTTGTCGCAAAAATCCATGAACTCATCACGCAAGGTGGAGATCTGGACTTCGGAGGGTATGCCAATCTGCAAGTTGACCGTAAACATTGGCGTTCCAGTATGTGGAGCGGCATAGCTGGATGTATGCAACTCCTCGATATTGATGTGATGCTGTGAAAAAAAGCTGGCGAGATGATGCACGATTCCCGGATGATCCAGGGCAAACACTTCGACACTATAGGGGCGTATATTTTTATCGGCAACACGGATGTCCGTGCGTTTACAATGGATGGCCAAGCCGAGCCTGGACTCCAGGTCGGGCAGCATGGTCTCAAGCATCGCGATCTGATTCCATGCGCCTTCAATGAGCATCTGAACGGCAAATTCCCCACCCATGACTGTCATGCGGCTGTCATTGATGTTGAGCTCCAGATCATAGACGGCCCTGGTGAGGCGATCAACGATCCCTGTCTGGTCTTTACCGATGGCGGATAAAACGAGTTGACTCTGTTTTGCTGGCACGAAATTTTCCCGGAATTCTGTTTTGTTGAAGTGTACACAGTTCAACGCGTGAACGCATCCAAATATGGATGCGTTGATGAAATTCAGCGGCCACATGGCCGCCGGTTTTCATGCGCGAAAATATGTTATTCTGTAAATCAGGATCGAATCTCATTTTGCAAAGGAGTTGCATATGTCATCTCACCACCCTGTTTTCATGCTCACCCTGCTTTTTTCCGCATTGGCTGCTCATAAACCAGCTCATGCAACCGAGATATACCGCTGTGTCAGTGAGAGTGGCGCTATCTCTTTTTCCGACAGATTCTGCCAACAGGTCGCACAGCAGAAGATCACAGTGGAGCCGATGCCAATCGTCGGCTGGGAGAAAGTCGAGGCGGTTCCATACAAAAAAAGATCCAGGAGAAAAAAACCTGGCCGCAACAGCGATGCCGCCAAACTGGCGAAGAACACCTCGAAGTGTGACAAAACAAGGAGTCAGATTGAGAAAATCAATAGCAAGCTCAGGGCTGGTTATACGCTCAAAGCCGGGGAGCGTCTCAACGAACGCCTGCGGGAGTTGGAAAGATTCCGGTTTAGAAATTGCCGCTGATAGCAGGCGTAGGAGTGGTCTTCTGACCACGATTGAATAGAGGCGTATACCTCCTTCCTGGCCATGCTTCCAACGTCTCCTTTGGATAAAGCCAACCGCAGCGACTCATCAGTTATTCATTAAAGTATTTGTGCCACTCTCTGCTGCTGTCGCCAAATACCAGGAAGTAGGGATTCAGCAGGGAATCCTTGCAGTTGTATCTGAGCGGCTCGCCGTTGGTCTCGGTGACCATGCCGCCGGCTGCTTCAACCACGGCCTGTGCCGCCCCGGTGTCCCATTCGGAGGTGGGGCCGATGCGCGGGTAGATATCGGCCTTGCCCTCGGC
>JAUXDV010000258.1 GCA_030620735.1 Gammaproteobacteria bacterium | reverse complement strand
ATCTCGACCTGCCAGCCATCATGGATCTCCTGGTCGAAAATGCCGTATTCATAGCGGATGCCGTAACCAATCGACGGGATCTGCAGAGTCGCGAGAGAGTCAAGATAACAGGCGGCAAGACGCCCCAGTCCGCCATTACCGAGACCCGGCTCCTCCTCCTGGTCAAGCAGTTCATCGAGATTGAGACCAATCATATCCGCCGCTTCACTGGCCTTGTCGTAGATGCCAAGATTGATCATGTTGTTGGCAAGATGCGGGCCCAGCAGAAACTCTGCCGAAAAGTAGCACACAGTACGCGCATGCTTCTTTTTATAAGTCTGCGCCGTCTTGATCCATCGTCCCCACAGGCGGTCGCGCACCGTATAGGCGCCTGCTTTGTAGAGATCGTGGTAGGTCGCCACATCAGGATGTTTGCCCTGCACATAGAGCAGGTTATCTTCAAACGCGCGTTTCAGTGCATCCACGCTCATGCCCGTGCGGGTGTGCTCGTGCTCGTTGGCAAGTTTTGTATCGGATTGTTTGCTCATGGTTTAGAAAACTCCTGGGTGCGTAGGGGTATAAAAGTTTGCAGTCGTCAGTTAGCAGTAGGCAGAAGCTACATGCTGTGAATTGATGACTGCAAGCTTATTTGTTTTGCTGCAAACTGCCAACTCACTCATGCACCAGCGGCATCTTTATCCTGCAGGATATCAACTGTATCATGTGCGCCAATGCTCGCAATGGGAAGATCCTCCCCGTGCTTCCAGCCAGTCACTGCTTCTTTTTTTCCTGCCCCTGTTACCAGGATGAGAAGCTCCCTGCAGTCACTCAGCGCTTTGCGGCTCAGGCTGACCCTGTCAGGCGGTGGTTTGGGCGCATCATGCACTGCATGCACCAGTTCGGAGCCCGGGTGACGTTGTCCGGGAAAGAGACTGGCAGTATGCCCATCCTCTCCCATGCCCAACAGCACCAGGTCGAAGGGTAAGGCATCAGCAATCAGCAAGCCGTAAGCAGAAGCCCCTGCTTCGGCGCCCTGCTCTGCCGGAATGGGATGAATATTTTTATCTGGAATCGTGACATGATCGAGCCAGGAAGAAGTAGCCATGACACTGTTGCGCTCTGCATCATCCATCGGCAGACAGCGTTCATCGCCGAAATAGATATGCCACTTTGACCAGTCAGTGTCTGCATCGACAAGCAGACGATAGGTTGCTTCGGGAGTCGAGCCGCCGGCCAGCACGATGGAGAATTTGCCTTGTAGCGATATCGCTTTGTCGACAGCGGCCAATATGCGCCGAGCAGCTTCACGCGCAACAGCCGGCGCGTCATCGAACAGATGCCATTGACTCACGGGCATTGGACCCTACAGATCAGGTAATTAACCACAGATGCACACAGATATCCAAATCTCTTTGAATCTGTGTTTATCTGTGTGCATCTGTGGATAAAGAAAAAAATTTCATAATAGATTATTTTTTCTCGTGATGCCCGCCAAACTGGTAGCGCATGGCGGAGAGTAGCTTGTCGGCAAAATCGGTTTCGCCCTGGGAGGTAAAGCGGTTGAATAGCGCCGCGGTCAATACATGCGCCGATGTTCCGGTCTCGATGGCGGCCATGCTGGTCCAGCGTCCCTCTCCGGAGTCTGACACCCGCCCGGAGAAGTTGGAGAGATCAGGATTCTCCTTGAGCGCGATTGCAGTGAGATCCAGCAACCACGAGGCAACCACGCTGCCGCGTCTCCACACTTCAGCCACTTCGGCAGTATCGATATCGAACTGGAAATTATGCGCATCACGCAAGGGCGCCGTCTCGGCATCGGCGGATTGATCCCCTTTACCGATATTGGCATGTTTGAGGATATTGAAGCCTTCGGCATAGGCCGCCATGATGCCGTACTCGATGCCGTTGTGCACCATCTTGACGAAGTGCCCGGCGCCGTTGGGACCGCAGTGCAGGTAACCCTGCTCGGAATGACTGGCATCACCCTCTCGTCCGGGTGTGCGATCTATCTCTCCCATCCCGGGAGCAATGGTTTTAAAGATAGGATCAAGATGGTTTACAACCTGATCCTCGCCGCCGATCATCAAACAGTAGCCTCTCTCCAGGCCCCACACGCCACCGCTGGTGCCGACATCGACATAGTGCAGACCCTTGCCGCTGAGAGCATTGGCGCGCATGATGTCATCCTTGTAGTAGGAGTTGCCGCCATCGATGATGATGTCATCAGAGTCCATGCGTGCAGCCAGGTCATCGACAACGGTATCGACAACGGCAGCAGGCACCATGATCCACACGGCTCTGGGTGGCGTCAGCTTGCTGATAAAATCATCGATATCGGCAGCGCCTGTAGCACCAGCACTCTGCAGATCTGCAACAGCTTCCGGCGACCTGTCATAGACCACGCACTGATGCCCGTCGTTCATCAGGCGGCGCACCATGTTGGCCCCCATACGTCCCAAACCAAGCATACCTATTTGCATATCATTTCCTGTTTGATGGTTTTTGTTTTAAACCACAGATAAAGCACACCCGTCATTGCGAGCGCAGCGCGGCAATCTTGTCACGGTTCATCAATACCGAGATTGCTTCGTTCCTCGCAATGACGAGGCATTCGCTGGCGCCCAAGCTCCTGCTTGGGTGCTCGATCCTCGAAGCTGTAGCTTCCTATGTGAGATGCCTCTCAACATAATCATGCTCTCTGTTTCGAAGCTGGAGCTTCCCGATGCGGGTTCCCAAGCTGGAGCTTGGGAACCAGCTTAACACCGAGATGGCTCCGTTCCTCGCAATGATGAGGCATACCCTTTTTTCGTATCTTTAAATCTGTGTTTATCTGTGTGCATCTGTGGTTAAAAAGGTATTTTAGTTCCCCGGTCCGCCGCTATGGATCAGCTCATAGTAGAGTTTTTCGAGTTCCTGTTTGTGCTTGGTCTCTTCATTGGCGAGAAACTCAAACAGGTCGTGAATCGCTCCGGGTTCGGTGCTATCGGCAAGTTCACGGTACTGCTTCATGGCGGCGTCTTCACGTCCCATGGCATACTGCAATATCGCCTGGTCATCGATGTTGTCACCCAGGTCCGGCAGCTGGATATAGTCGGAGAAGCGGCGATCCTCGACCGGCGTCTGAATCTGCTGCTTGACCTGCTCTTCAATCGAGGGGTCTTCAGCGAGACTGGTGAAGAGAAAAAAGTGCTCCTTCTCCTCGACTGCCAACTCTTCCACCAGCCAGCG
>JAUXDV010000154.1 GCA_030620735.1 Gammaproteobacteria bacterium | reverse complement strand
CGCCAGCAACAGCAGCAAAAATCCAACCGACAGCACGACTGTCCTGAATTTCATCTCAGGAGATGGTGTGTTAAATCTCAACAGTCTATTCATGTGTTTGGGTCATCCGCAGAATCATGGTTTTCTACCGGCCTAAGGAGTTATTCATTTGTATATCAATCTCTAATCCAGCTCAGAATCCTGTTGTTGGCCGGCATCTCGTCGTCATTCAATAACTGCATGCCCGCTTGCCTCGCCAGCTGATCCAGTGCTTCAAAATCCCGCACACCACTGAGAGGATCCCGCTCCTTCAACCACTGATCAAAACGCGCATTGCTCTCGCTGGTAAAATTACCGTTGTAGTTGAAGGGACCATAGATGGCGAAGACGCCTCCCTCTTTCAAGACTCGCCCGACTCCTGCAAACATGGCTTCCACGTCCTGCCAGCACATGATATGCACACTGTTAGCCGAGAACACCGCATCAAACTGCTGCTGCGGCCAACGATCATGGCTGACATCCAGTGCAAGCGGCTGTCTGGTATTGGGCAAGTCCGCCTCATTCAGCCACATAGAGATTCCGCTGTGGTTCTCTCTTCGATCACTGGTGTGCCAGATCAGATGCGGCATCTGTTGTGCAAAATAGACCGCATGCTGCCCCGTACCGCTGCCGATTTCAAGCAATTGACTACAATTGGAAAGCAGCGGTTGAATCACCGCAAGGATGGGCTTGCGATTTTGATCGCAGGATTCAGAGTAGGGTTTCATGTGTGCTTATAGGGAGTGGATGCTTCAAGCTGCGTCATATATTCAGCCGCTGCCTCACGCTCATGCGCAACAAAATTGCTGATCGGCTGGCGGAAATCGTCATCTGCAATCCAGTGGCTGGAGCGGGTCAGCGTTGGCAGAAAACCACGCGCTATCTTGTGCTCTCCCTGGGCGCCGGGCTCAAACCGCTGCAGACCGTTGCGAATACAGTATTCAATGCCCTGATAGTAACATGCTTCAAAATGGAGAGCGTCAACCTGCTCGATACAGCCCCAGTGCCTGCCATAGAGCGTGGTATCACTGCGATACATCAAGGCTCCGGCAATACAGGTTGAACCGGAATCAGCAAGCACCAGCACAATCTGATCAGGCAATGTCTGCGCCAGTTCCTGAAAAAACCCAAGATTGAATGTTGCGACGCCCCACTTCTCGGCAAATGTCTGCTCGTAGAAACGGGTGAAATTCCGCCAGTCAAGCGGCGTCGCGCTGTGACCATCAAGCAGCCGCAGTTTGATATCGGCCTGAACAACCTTGCGTCGCTCCTGACGAATGTTGTTGCGCTTTCTGGAGACCAATCGATTCAGAAAATCATCGAAGTTCCGGTAGCCATCATTGCGCCAGTGGAACTGACAATCATGCCTGCCCAGCAACCCCTGTTGCTGGAGAAACTGATGCTCACCGCTGTCGGGAAAAAGCACATGAAAACTGCTCGCACCACTCTGCCCGGAGAACTGCAGCGCAGTCCGCAGCAGCAGCGGCCATGTCTCCTCTTCACGGCCTGAAACCGAGAGCAGTCGCTGCCCCGTTGCCGGCGTATATGGAATGGCTGACACCAGTTTGGGGAAATATTCCCTGCCCGCTCTCTCATAGGCATCGGCCCAGGCATTATCAAACACAAACTCACCGTAGGAGTTGTGTTTTTCATAAAGTGGCATGGCAGCGATCAGTACATCATCGTCATACACACCAATATGTCGGGGCAGCCAGCCGAACTTTTCTCCAACGCAGTCGTGTTTCTCCATCGCATTGAGAAACTCGTGACGCACAAAGGGATTGTTATCCCGCACCAGCGCATTCCATGCATCAGCAACAATTTCACTGATAGCAGTGTGAATTTTAACTTCCAAGTACTGCCTCGATCTGTTTCATTCAATACGGGTTATACTTTATCCGAATATCCCATAACCAGACTCTGTTATAAACCCGACACAATCGTGTTTATTTGTTTTCTCTCTATATTCAATGTGTTATAGGAACGCATATTATCGCTGCTACCCCGAAGACTTGCCTCCTTTGTCAATCAGAACATGGTTCGGTGCTTATTGGCACCAACTATCAACCCGATGGTAGCCGTAGAATTACTGCTCCACCCGCTGTAACAGCCTCGTCAATCTCGAGTTTCCCACCTGCCGCACTGACGATTTTCCGGGTCATCTCTGTTCCGGATGACCGCCTCGTTTCCAGTGGAATCGATAGTCACAACAACACGGCTCTCTGCCCATTTGCTAGCGTTATCGAGCAGGTTTCCCAACACTTCATAGAGATCAGACTGCTCGATACGAACACTGCATGCCTCGTCGAGGTTGATCTGATAGTCAAGAGACTTGCTGGAATACACTTTTTGCAATGAACGGACAATCGCTTCCAATGGCTTATTCAGACCAATCGGTGGAGCAAGCAGTGACCGGCTTCTGAATGCAGCCCTGTTCAGCTGTCTGGAAAAAATCTGCTGCATCCGTTCAGTCTGTTCTGCAATCTCTTCTTTGATGTCCTGGTCATTCCCGCCAAACGCTGTTGCCGATGCCCCAATCAACGAAGCTTCGATCAGTGAGAGTACTATCTATTTTTTCATTTCAGTTCTCCAGCCGGTAAATATCCTGAACATCTTCAGGCTTGTGTCTATACTAGAAACAAGTTGCTGAACGCAGGCTGAACGCATGAATAAAAAGAATTCCATCCTATTCTGGCTGCTGCTATTTGCACCGCTGATTGCTGCAGCCGGGTGGCGGGATGGAATGGCCGAACAAGCCTCACAACCGGCCAAACAGGCAGGTTTTACACTGCCTGAGCTTATCCATGATTCAAGTGAACATTTTTCCAGCATTGATTCCGCAAACCTTGATGGTCTGCTCGAACGCATTGGTGATTCCCGGCTGGTGCTGATGGGTGAAGCCTCACATGGCGCTGCCGAGTTTTATGACATGCGTGCGCGTATTACCAGGGAGCTGATCGAAAAGAAGGGTTTTGATATCGTCGCGGTTGAAGCTGACTGGCCGGATGCAGCAATGATCGATTTTTTTATCCGTGGATACGGCCACAAACCCAGGTTTAAAAACAAACCCTTTTCAGATTTTCCGTCATGGATGTGGGCAAATCATTCGGTACTGGCGTTCTCGCATTGGTTAAAAGATTACAACCGCTCTTTTGATTCTGCTGAAGATGCCGTGGGCTTTTATGGTTTGGATCTCTACAACATGTTCGGCTCAATCAAAGCTGTGCTCGATTATCTACAGGATGTTGACCCGAAGATGGCTGAAGCTGCACGTTGGTCTTATGCCTGCCTGATGCCGTGGGCGAATGACCCCTCGCTCTATAGCCGCGATATGCAGTCAGGCAGATATCGCGGATGCGAACAGGAGGTGTTTGCAGTATGGCGTGATCTGCGAAAAAAACGTGCATTTTATAGAGATGCGGATAGAGAAGCCGATCGACAACAATATTTCAGTGCAGAACAAAATGCGCGGCTGGTAAGGAACTCCGAACGTTATTATCGCACCAAGTACGGCGCCGGTTATGATTCATGGAATCAACGCGATCAAAATATGCACGAAACCCTGCTGGCAATTCTGGATTACCGTGGCCAAACATCGAAAGCAGTCGTGTGGGCGCATAATTCGCATATTGGCGATGCCCGCGCAACAGATATGCGTCTTCGTGGCCAGTTTAATCTTGGTCAACTGGCTCGCGAAACTTTCGGCGCTAAAGCCTACCTGATTGGTTTCGGCACCGACCATGGTACGGTGGCAGCTGCATCCGAATGGGGGGGAGAGATGAAAATCATGCAGGTACGGCCTTCTCATATCGATAGTTATGAACATCTGTTTCACACTGTCAAAACGGATAATTTCCTGTTGCCATTGCGTCATCCCATGCAGGATATCACGCGTAAAAAACTTCTGGAAAAACGACTGCAGCGCGCAATCGGCTCGACATACGACCCCGAAGAGGAATTAAAAAAACACTATTATTACGCCTCGTTGCCACATCAATTTGATGACTATATCTGGTTTGATGAAACACGGGCAGTGAAGCCATTGGCTGATAACTGGTAGCTCAGGAGGTGGGCCTGCTGGGAACAATATTTCAGACTGTGTGATCGCATTCACTGATCAATAGAGCACGAAGAATACCGCATCAGCATGCAATACTGGAAAGTTAGCATGCTATTCAATATGCTATGGAATATTTATAATGTGTTTTCTATATATCACGCGAGGAGTGTAAGGGCTTGTGAAGATGCTTTCATCGCGATCGATACAGTTCATTTCGCTCATTTTACTTGCTCGGTACGAATCAGCGAACCTACTCCCCCTTTGCATTCAATCTTGCGTATTATACATATAACACATATAGCCAACGGATGGAGATTGCGTGCCTTGTCAGGGATCAATCGCTGTACGTATTTTTCACTCTTCTCGAAACAGGACATTTGCTGACTTCAGGCGTAGGAGTGATCATCTGACCACGATGAAAAAAGGTGATAGCCTGACTTTTGGCGCGGACTTATTGAGAAGTTACTTGTTTTATTTGTATCTCACTGTTTTTAATCGATTTTTTTATCACCAGTAATATTGGAACCCGAATGAAATATGTTGGAGCCCACGTCAGCGCCCAGGGCGGCGTTGAGAATGCGCCTTTGAATGCGCACAAGATTGGCGCAAAGGCCTTTGCCCTGTTCACCAAAAACCAGCGTCAATGGAAGGCAAAGCCGCTTTCGGAAGAGAGCATCAGCGCTTTTAAAAACAACCTCCATGAAGTTGGCATTGCCCCTGAACATGTGCTGCCGCATGACAGCTATCTGATCAATCTTGGTCACCCGGAGAGTGAGAAACTGCAGAAATCACGCGATGCCTTCATCGATGAGATGCAGCGCTGTGAGCAGCTCGGGCTAAAACTGCTGAACTTTCATCCTGGCAGCACACTCAAGCAGATCTCTGAAGCTGACAGCATTGCGCGCGTCGCCGAATCCATCAACCTGGCGCTGCAGCAGACCACGGATGTGACTGCGGTCATCGAAACGACAGCCGGACAGGGAACCAACCTGGGACATCGCTTTGAACAGCTCGCCGCAATGATCGAACAGGTCGATGACAAAGAGCGTGTCGGCGTGTGTATCGATACCTGCCATATCTTTACTGCAGGTTACGACCTGCGCACCACCGATGCCTG
>JAUXDV010000292.1 GCA_030620735.1 Gammaproteobacteria bacterium | reverse complement strand
AATCTGCAATATACCGTGATGAGCAAACGCAAGCTTACGCAGCTGGTGGATGATGGCCTGGTATCCGGCTGGGACGACCCGCGCCTGCCGACCATCGCCGGACTGCGCCGCCGTGGTTACACGCCTGCTTCGATTCGTGAATTCTGCAATCGTATCGGTATCACCAAGGCGGATAACAGCATCGAGATGGGTATGCTCGAGAGCTGCATCCGCGAAGATATGGAACAATCCGCGCCGCGCCGCATGGCGGTGCTGAATCCGCTCAAAGTGGTGCTGACCAACTACCCCGAAGATCAGGTGGAACAGCTCTCTGCGCCGAACCATCCCAAGGATGAGAGCATGGGCAAGCGCATGCTGCCTTTCGAGCGTGAACTCTATGTCGATCGCAACGATTTTATGGAGGTTGCGCCAAACAGGAAGTTCAAGCGCCTGGTGAGCGGCGGCGAGGTGCGGTTGCGCAACAGCTATGTGATTCGCTGCGACGAGGTGATCAGGGATGAAGATGGTGAGATCAGCGAACTGCACTGCAGCTATGACCCCGATACCCTCGGTAAAAATCCGCCGGACCGCAAGATCAAGGGCGTCATTCACTGGGTGTCGGCAACACATGGGATCAAGGCCGAAGTGCACCTCTATGACCGTCTCTTCTCGCATCCGGCTCCGGATGCAGACAAGGAGATCGAAGACTGGAAACACCATCTCAACCCCGAATCCCTGGTGGTGGTTGAAAACGCCATGCTTGAAGCTTCGCTGGATGAAGCGCAGCCGGGTGAGCGTTATCAATTCGAGCGTGAAGGCTACTTCTGCCGCGACAGCGAGACTACCGGCAGGCTGGTCATGAACCGCGTCGTCACCCTGCGCGACTCCTGGGCAAGAATCGAAAACAGGAGATAAAGTGCTATCGTGGTCAGATGAGTACTCCTGCTCACGCCCCTCAGTCATTTTTTTCATAAACAGCATTGACAATCTACATATTGTGGTTATTATTAAGGAAAAGCACAATATATAGAATTCATTTCGATTGTTGCAGAAGAAGAGCATCTATCAGCCAACTGCAGCAACCACCCAGGAGGAGCGTCAATGACCACAACAAACATCGCCAGTATCAATGATTCGGCAGAGTACCGGCAGCAAATACCGCTGCAACCGGCCTCACTGGATATCTGGGATAAAAAATACCGCCTTAAAGCCATGTCGGGGGAGGTCATCGACGAAACCCTCGATGATACCTGGCAGCGTGTCGCCAGGGCGTTGGCCGAAGTGGAAGAGAGCGAGGAGAAACGCGCCTACTGGTATGCAAAATTCCTGTGGGCGCTGAAAAACGGCGCCATCCCTGCAGGCCGCATTATCTCCAACGCCGGAGCTCTGCAGCACAAGCCCGCCACCAGCACTATCAACTGCACGGTTTCCGATACACTCCCTGACTCAATGGATGGTATTTTGACGACTCTGCATAAGGCGGGTCTGACGCTCAAGGCAGGTTGCGGGATTGGCTATGAATTCTCTACGCTGCGTCCAAAGGGGGCCTATGTCAGCGGCGCCGGTGCGCGCACTTCCGGGCCGCTCTCATTTATGGATATCTTCGACGCCATGTGTTTTACCATCTCCTCGGCAGGCGGGCGACGCGGCGCACAGATGGCGACGTTCGATATTTCGCATCCGGACATCATGGATTTTATCAAGGCGAAACGGGAAGATGGCCGTCTGCGGCAGTTCAACCTCTCCTGTCTGATTACCGATGAGTTCATGCAGGCGGTAAAAGATGATCAGCCGTGGAATCTGTTGTTCCCCGCTACAGAGCATGAGGTTGAGTCAGATGAGTACAGTATTATCTGGCGTCACTGGCCGCTCAGGGAGGGTTACATCAGTAATGACAAGGGCGAGGTTGCATGCCGCGTCTATGAAACCATCCCCGCCAGACGGCTGTGGAATCAGATCATGGAATCCACCTATGATTATGCAGAACCCGGTTTTATTCTCATCGACAAGGTCAATGAGATGAACAACAACTGGTTCTGCGAGGAGATTCGCGCCACAAATCCATGCGGAGAACAGCCATTACCGCCATTCGGCGCCTGCCTGCTGGGCTCGATCAACCTGACAACTTTTATCGAGCATCCATTTACCAGCCAGGCAGCATTCGACTGGCCGCGTTTCCGCGAGGTGGTGGCGGTTTTCTCACGCATGCTGGATAACGTCGTCGAGATCAACGGCCTGCCGCTGCAGCAGCAGCGTGACGAGATTATGCGCAAACGCCGCCATGGCATGGGTTTTCTGGGGCTTGGCTCCGCATGCACCATGCTGGAGATGAAATACGGCACTCCTGATTCACTGCAATTCACCGAGCGCGTTGCGAGGGAGATGGCGGAGCAGGGGTGGCTCACCGGTATCGAACTGGCAAAAGAGAAGGGGCCTGCGCCGCTGCTGACGGAGAGCTTCGAGGTGACAGCAGAGATGTTGGCGGCGCGTCCCGAAATGGTGAACGACGGCGTCAAGCCTGGTGACAAACTCAGTGCTTCAATACTGATGGCGAAATACAGCCGCTACATGCAGCAGTTCCCGTCAGAAATTACGGATGCCATTTGCAAACATGGCTGCCGCTATACCCATCACAGCTCCATCGCTCCCACGGGCACCATCAGTCTCTCGCTGGGCAATAATGCAAGCAACGGCATCGAACCATCGTTTGCGCACAGCTACAGCCGCAACATCAT
>JAUXDV010000275.1 GCA_030620735.1 Gammaproteobacteria bacterium | reverse complement strand
CATTCGTGCATACAAGTCAAAGGAAATATGGTTCAGGGAAAAACCTACAAGTCACGCTCCAGCACGTGCAGATGAGTGCGCAGCTGCTCTATTTGATCCATCAAGTCCAGCACTACAGCAGCTCCGGCAAGATTCACGCCCAGATCACGCTGCAGGCGTATCACCGAACGTACACGATAGAGGCAGATCCCGGGAAATCGCCACTCGGAAACATCTCTGCCGCTGGGCTCAATGATGCCTTCATCGAGAAGATCCATAATCCAGTCGGCATGAATGGTACAGGCGCGGCTCAATTCGCCCAGCGTCAGCAGCATCTCCTCATCGAGGATCTGGCCTTTCAGGATTTCATTATTGGTGCTCATCTTTATACTCCCAGTCCGGCGCGTGGATTGAATGGCAGCTCATGTTTCATCTTCTCATAGAGCGCCTTTGCTTCGTCGCTATCAGCCGCAGGCAACGCGATTCTCAGCACCACGTAGATGTCTCCAGGCTCTTTTCCCGGAATGCCGCGTCCCTTGAGACGCATCTTACGGCCTGATGCAGATCCGGCTGGAATCTTCAGGTCGATGACACCCGAAGGGGTCGGGGTCTTCACCGTAGCGCCAAGCGCCGCCTCCCAGGGAGCCACAGGCAGATCCAGGTAGAGATCACGTTCTTCGACACGGTAGAGTGGATGCTCCTTGAACTCCATTTCCAGATAGAGATCGCCTGCAGGCCCATCGCCCGTTCCGGGCGATCCCTGGCCGTTGAGCCGGATTTTCTGCCCCTGCCGGATGCCCTTTGGAATCTTGACATTCAGGGTTCGATTCCGGGTTGCAACATGACCCCGGGCATCGAGTTCCGGCGCCTGCAGGGTGATTGTTCGCGTGGCGCCACTGTATGCATCTTCCAGATCAATCAGCACCTTGGCGTGATGATCTTCGCCGCGCATGCGGTAACTGCGCTGTTGTCCTTGCGCCTGCCTGGCGCCCTGTCCAAACAGTGACTCAAAAAAATCGCTGTAGGCAGCTGAGTCTCCCTCGGTAAAACCGCCGCCGCTGAATTCAAATCCGGCATCCCAGTTTGGCGGCGGCGTGAACCCTTCGCCTGCTGTTCCAGCCGCGCCGGCTTTGCCCAGCTGATCATAAGCAACGCGTTTTTCAGGATCCTTGAGTACCTCGTAGGCTTCGCCGACCTGTTTGAACATCTGCTCGGCATCTGCCTCCTTGCTCACATCCGGGTGATACTTGCGCGCCAGTTTACGATAGGCGCGCTTGATCTCATCCTGGGTGGCGTCTCGCTCAACACCCATGATTTCATAATAATCTTTATATTCCATGCATCACTCCAGCTGTGCTTTATGCATTTTGTTGGGAAAAGTATACAAGCCATTCGATTTCATCAAAAGACTTCTCAATGAAAAATTCTAACCACGAAAGTCACGAAAAACACAAACACGCATTTTATCGATTTTCGTATTTTTCGTGACTTTCGTGGTAGAAAAAATGTTTTGGGTGTTGGATTTTTGGCACCATGCGCAGAAATTATTGCACCCGGTCAACCATCATGTTCGTCGGATGACTCCTGTTTATGCAGTTTGTGCAGTTCATCCACTCTTTCTACAACCAGTGCGTTGATTGTCCCCTCTGCATAATTGCCCTTCTTGTCCAACTCACCTGCCGGCACTCCTGTCAGCAACTCCAGCGCCTCATCGACTTCGTCGATGGCATAGATGTGAAATTGCTCGTTGGCAACAGCATCGACAACATCCTGACGCAGCATCAGATGCTTGATATTGGCGCATGGGATAATGACGCCCTGCTCTCCTGTCAGGCCGCGAGCATTGCAAATATCAAAGAACCCCTCGATTTTCTGGTTCACACCGCCGATCGCCTGCACCTGGCCAAACTGGTTCATCGACCCTGTCACCGCGAGATCCTGTCGAATCGGGAGATATGCCAACGCGGAGATCAGTGCACAATATTCGGCAATCGAGGCGCTGTCCCCCTCCACCTCCGCATAATTCTGTTCGAAAACCAGTGTTGCTCCTAACGCCAGAGTCTGCTTCTGGGCATAGCGATGCGCCAGGCAGGACGAGAGAATCAACACACCCTTGGAGTGGATCGGTCCTCCCATCTCGACCTCACGCTCGATGTCCGTCACCTTGCCGTCACCAAGATGCGCAGTTGCAGTGATGCGCGATGGCTGGCCAAAACTGAAATCGCCAGCGTAGATGACCGTGAGGGCATTGACCTGGCCGCTGCAGTTTCCACGGGTATCGATCAGCACCGTGCCGCGCAGGATCTCTTCATGCATAATTTCACGCAGCTGATCAGAGCGATGCAGACGGGCATCAATCGCCTGTTGAACATGACTGCGGGTTATCTGCTGATGCTTCTCACGTCTTGCCCAGTAGTCCGACTCCATCAACAGATCCTTGATACATCCCAGGTGCAGCGAAAGCTTTTCTGCATCATCAGCCTCGCGGGAAGCATATTCAATGATGCGTGCAGCAGCGTCCCGCGTCACCGCAAGAAGATTGTTATGCTCTACCATATCGGCAATCAGTGCAGCAAACTGCTGCGTGGATGCATCATCACGTTCAATATCGCCGGCAAAATCAACCATCACCTTGAACAGCTCGTCAAATTCAGGATCATGGGATTTGAGCAGTCCATAGAGAGTGTGGCTCCCAACCAGGATCACCTTGATATCGAGCGGAATGGTCTCCGCTTCAAGCGAGATGGTATTCACCAGGCTCAGCGCGTGCTCCAGGGTCTCGATGCGAATCTCTTTTGCATAGAGCGCGCGCTTCAACAGCTCCCAGGCAAACTCCTGATTGAGGATTTTATCTGCATCCAGGATCAGATAGCCGCCGTTGGCCCTGTGCAGTGCGCCCGGCTTGATCAATGAAAAATTTGTGATCAGGGTTCCATACTCTGCTATATGTTCAATTCTTCCCGCCATATTGTTATAGGTCGGGTTGTCCTCGTAAATGACAGGAGCTCCCTGCAGCTGACTGTTGTCCACCAGCACATTGACTTCGAATC
>JAUXDV010000026.1 GCA_030620735.1 Gammaproteobacteria bacterium | reverse complement strand
GCTTCAGCCGACCTGCCCGAAGAGTTTGCGAAAATACCGGAAGATCACGAAAAAGATGATGTATTGAGCGCGGTGCCCGGTACAGCGGATGCTGAAGCAGCGGTGCTGCTGGCATCGGTCCCACAGAAGGCGACGGTGAGTCGCAAGGATACGACCACTGAGATCGTCTACGAGGGAGAGCCTCAATTTGAGGAGATCAAGGGAACTAATCCGTCTGTCTCCTATGCCCTTAACTCTCCCAACGATGTCTTCCTGGTCTCCGGCCTCTACTACGCGCTTGTCGATGGCGTTTGGTTCGTCGCCAGTACGCCGACAGGGACCTGGGCCGTGGCTACAGAAGTGGACGAGGCGATCTATTCCATCCCGGAAGAGAGCCCAAAATACAACGCCACCTATGTGCGCGTTTATGACTCGACACCGGATAACGTGGTGGTGGGCTATACCTCCGGCTACTCCGGCAGCTATGTGGCGGCAACCGGCGTGCTGATGTTCGGCCTGGGGCTGTGGGCGGGGAGTTACTGGAATAATAACCGCTACTATGGTTATCATTATCGCCCCCATTTCTACGGCTATGGCTGCGGCATGCGCTACCGCTACGGACATGGCTATTACAGGGGTGCGCGGCCACGCCTCTATGGTCCCTATGGTGGCATCGGCGGCAGGGCCGGATACAACCCCAGAACCGGGCGTTACTACCGTGGCGGTGTTGCGCGGGGTCCCTATGGCAGCGCATTTGCACGCACCTCCTATAATCCCTACACCAACAGGCGCGTCGCCAGGACGGGAGGCAGGACGCCCTATGGATCCTGGGGCAAGACAGTCACCAGAAGAGGTGACAACTGGGCGAAAGCAGGACACCGTACTCGCGGAGGAAAAACAATCGCCGGGGCGAAAGGTTCTGGTGGACGGGCTGTACTTGGCGGCTACAACAGGCGCACCGGCGAGGGGTTCAAAGTGGCCAAGGGGAAGAATAATCTCTTTGTTGGCAAAGACGGCGGAGTCTATCGGCACAACGGTAAAAACTGGTCAAAGAACAGAGGAAAAAATGGCTGGAAAAAGACCGATATGAAGCTTGATTCCAAGGACCGCAAAGCGATCCAGGATCGTAAGAGAAGTGCTGGGGCCAAGGATCGCAATAAGAAGAAGCTGGCGGACAATAAGAAGTTGAAAGATCGCAGGGCAGGCACAGGGGGCCGGGATCGCAAAGGCAGCAAGGCGGCGTTGAAAGATCGCAAATCAGGTGCAGGGGGCAGGGATCGCAAAGGCAGCAAGGCAGCGTTGAAGGATCGTAAGGCAGGTGCCGGGAGCAGGGATCGCAAGGGCAGCAAGGCAGCGTTGAAGGATCGCAAGGCAGGCGCAGGGGGGAGGGATCGCAAAGGGAGCAAGGCGGCGTTGAAGGATCGCAAGGCAGGCGCAGGCGGCAGGGATCGGAAAAAAAGCAAGGCTGCAGTGAAAGATCGTAAAGGCGCTACTGGCGTCAGGAAGCAGAGCAAAAGTGCTGCAAAGAAGCCGGCTGCCCGTAAGGCAACGAAAAAGTCTGCTCCCGGGAAAAAAGCGCCTGCACGCAAAACAAACAAAAAAGCTGCGCCCAGGAAAAAAGCGCCTGCTCGCAAAACGAGCAGCAAGAAATATGCGTCCAGCAAGCAGAGGAAAAGCAGCGGTTCAACCAGGAGCAATCTCAATCGTTCTCATAAATCACGCTCGAGCGGCAACAGACGCGCCAAATCCAGCAGCAGAAACCGCAGCAGCGCCAAGCGTAGCAGCAGTGGTCGCAGCAGGAGTGGTGGTGGAGGCCGTAGCCGGGGCGGCGGCGGTAGAAGACGCTGAAAAAAAGTTTGCAGTCGTCAGTATGCGGAAGAAACAAGTTGGCAGTATTCAGTTGGCAGTTTGCAGTAACAACAAATGCTACAGATTCCAGCAGAAAAAACTTGCTGATGGCAATGACGCGATTAGATTTTGCCAACTGCCAACTGCCAACTGCCAACTGCCAACTGTGGTACGTACATCCCATCATGATTCACGCGAGTAATAGGTTATGAAACACATCTACATTCCACTCTTTGCCATCTATGTCTTCATGGGGGCAACTGCCCTGGTGGCAGAAGAGGCCGCACAACCGGCGGTCGAGGCTACGGGCGACAAGCCTGCTGATGTTGTTGAGGAGACTGGCTGGCCGCGGGAGTATCAGAGCGAGGGCGGAGAGGTGGTCCTCTACCAGCCGCAGTTGGACGAATGGACCGATTACACCACGCTGACTGCGAAGTCGGCGGTCTCTGTCCAGTTTGAGGGCAGTGATGAGTTTCAATATGGCGTCATCTATATCAAGGCCACGACAGAAGTGGATAAAGATGAGGATGAAGTCCTGTTGGACGATTTGACAATCACCAGGATGCATTTTCCCGATATCGATGACGAGATCGCAACGAAGGCCGGCGAGCTGGTGACCGGAGCGCTTCCTGTCGAGGGAAGTATAGTCATGGCGCTGGACCGGCTCGTTGCCGACCTCGAGGCGGAGAGCAGGGATATCCGCGAAGTTGATGTCAATCTCGATCCACCGCCGATTTTCTATAGCGATCAACCCGCCATTCTGCTCGGTTTCATGGGAGAGCCCTCCTTCAAGCCGGTCGAGGGTGTCGATGACCTGATGTTTGCCGTCAATACCAACTGGGATCTGCTGCTGGACGTCTCCACTTCCACCTATTATCTGCTCGATGAGGAGAGCTGGATGGAGACGGCAGATCCGGTCAAGGGGCCGTGGAAAAAAGCGGACAAGCTCCCGGATGCATTCAGCAAGCTTCCAGACGATGATAACTGGGGGGATGTCAAGGAGCATATTCCGGGAAAATCCGCCGAAGAGCTGAATCTGGTTTATGTTGCAACAGAGCCCTCGGAGCTGATCGAGACCGACGGCGAGCCTGAGTTTGGGCTGGTCTCCGGAACCAAACTGATGTATGTCAGCAACACGGACAGTGATCTTTTTTTTGACAATAACGATAAAAAATTCTATTTCCTGACCGCCGGCCGCTGGTTCAGGGCGGAGAACCTGCAGGGTCCATGGGGTGCGGCATCGGCCGACCTGCCGGAGGAGTTCCTCAAGATCCCGGCAGATCACAACAGAAGTGATGCGCTCAGCGCTGTGCCTGGAAGCCCGGATGCGGAAGCAGCAGTGCTGCTGGCGTCGGTTCCACAGAAGGCGACGGTGAGCCGCAAGGATACGACCACAGAGATCGTCTACGAGGGAGAGCCGGAATTTGAGGAGATCAAGGGAACCAGCCCGGCAGTCTCCTACGCCATCAACTCTCCCAACGATGTCTTCCTCGTCTCCGACCTCTACTACGCGCTCGTCGATGGAGTCTGGTTTGTCGCCAGTGACCCAAATGGTCCCTGGGCGGTAGCGACGGAAGTCGATGAGGCGATCTACTCCATCCCGGAAGAGAGCCCCAAATACAACGCCACCTATGTCAAGGTGTATGACTCGACCCCGGAGAGTGTCGTGGTGGGTTATACCTCCGGCTACTCCGGCAGCTACGTGGCGGCAACCGGCGTGCTGATGTTCGGCCTGGGTCTGTGGGCAGGGAGCTACTGGGGCAATCATCGCTATGGTCACTATCATTATCACTCTCATTATTACGGCTACGGATCCGGCATGCGCTACCGCTATGGACGCGGTTATTACCGGGGAGGCAGGCCCAGGCACTACGGTCCCTATGGCGGTATTGGCGGCAGGGCCGGCTACAATCCGGGAACAGGGCGTTATTACCGTGGCGGCTATGCCAGAGGCCCCTATGGAAGCGCATTTTCACGCTCCTCCTATAGCCCATATTCAAAGCGTCGCACAACAGGGGCGGTAGCCAGGACGCCGTATGGCTCGTGGGGAAAATCCGTTTCCAGAAAGAGCAACAACTGGGCAAAGGCAAGCCAGCGTTCACGCGGAGGAAAAACAGTTGCCAAAGGGAAGCGCAATAATCTCTTTGCCGGAAAAGACGGCGGCGTCTACAGACGCGATGGCGACAACTGGTCAAAGCATAGCGGCAAAGATGGCTGGAAAAAGAGTAAAGGCGGCAAGCTTGATGCGAAAGGGAGGAAGGCGGTCAAAAGTCGTGAAGCAGGAGTCGCAGGGCTGAAAGAGCGCAAGGGAAAGACCGCATCGAGAGACGGGCTGAAAGATCGTAAAGGAGGCAAGGCTGCTGTAAAAGATCGTAAGGGAGGCGCTGGAGTCAAGGATCGCAAGGCGGGTGCAGGCGCTGTGAAAGATAAGAAGGGAAAAGCCGCGGTGAAAACGCCGGCCAGGCAGAAGCCCAAAACTGCGGCTAAAACCAAGCCGAAAGCAGCCGCCAAGGCTAAACCGAAGGCTGCGACCAAGGCCAAACCAAAAGCGGCCGCCAAGGCGAAAAAACCGGCTGCAGGCAAAACGAGTGGCAAGAAGTATTCCTCCAGCAAGCACAAGAAGAGCAGCGGTACAACCAGGAGCAACCTCAACCGTTCTCATCAAACACGCTCGAGCGGCAACAAGAGAGCCGCCTCCAGCAGCAAAAATCGCAGCAGCGGAGGCGGTCGTAAAAGCGGTGGTGGAGGCCGTAGCAGGGGCGGTGGTGGAAGAGGCGGCGGAAGGCGTTAATTGATGTTGCCAATACCTCGCGGCCGAAGGTCAAAATCTGTCAGGAGATTTGTTTATGCATTTTCTTTTCTCTGTTTAGCGCCTGGTTTTTTTCTCGAGGAAAGTAATTGACTGACAATCGGCAAAGCCCTGGTCAGCAAAGGTATCAGCAGGTTTTCCTGTTTGACCCGGGTAAGGGCAACCGGCGCAAGGGCAAACAGCGATGATTTCAGATCGCCCTTGCCGAGATAGTGCAGGGAGGTGCTGATATCGAGATCCTCGTCCACCCTCCGCAACCTGGCCTTGCCTTCGTCCAGGTCAACATTTGCCTTGCGACGTTTTCCACTGACCACATTGGAGAAGTTTTCCCTCGCCTGTTTGCGGTTCACCGGGAGACCTTCCTGGCTATTATTGCGGCAACTGCCGCAAGAATCAGCGCGAATAGCGATATCAGCATGGCCGCAGCAGGGGGGGAGACGACTGTAATCAGGAGTTGGTAGACTCCCCACAGGAAACTGCTGCTGGCAACGAGGATGAAGACCGTAGCAAGAATAATAAAAGCCATGCCCCAGCCGACGCGGATACTGGCCGTTTTCAGGGTGCGGCCTTCCGCTTCCATGAGGTCAAGGAAGGCGATCACGAAGTCAGAGAGTGTGGTTTTCATTGCCGCTGCTCTCTATTTGACGATTTTGGATGCGATATAGCCGATGCCGAAGGCAATGGCTATGCTGGCCAGCGGGTGTCTGCTGACCTCTTCGCCGAGGTCCTGGCTCAACTGCTCTCCCTGGGCGCGAGCCTGCGCAATCTGTGATTTCATGTCATCCCAGTTGGGGTTTTCCTCGAGGGTTTCGGTCACGGAATCTGTCGCTTCCGCTACCTTTGATTGTGAAATTTTCCCGAGGGATGCAACAAGAGAAGCGACGTCGCTGCGTAAATTTGCAAATTCCTCCTTGAGGGACTCTATCTCCGCTGTCTCCCCTGTCGTGCTCTTTTTTACTGTTGTCATGGTAGTTGCCTCTTTTTTTGCATCTCCACCAACTCTCTGAGCAGCGCCTCGATGTTTGCCAGATGATTTTCCATTTTTTTCATGTGCGCCTGTTTCATGGCCATCATTTGCTGCTTCATCTGAGGGTTCATATGCCCCATTTTACCCCTGCCCATGCGATTACCCTGGCCCCGGCCCATCATGGGCATTTGCCCTCTATTCATCGGCATTTGTCCTGTGCCCATCGGTCTCTGGGGTCTGTTCATCGGCATCTGGCCTGCTCCCATTGGCTGCTGCCCCCTGTTCATGGGCGTCTGCCCAACTGAAAATGACCTCTGCCTGTTTTCCATTGGCATTTGTCCCATGTATATCGGCATCTGTCCGACATTCATTGGCATATTACTGTTCTGTTGTGCTGATGGAGTTGCAGATTTTTCTGCAACTGTATCTCCGGCGGCTGCAGGCGCTGCTGATTTGTCACTCTCTGCGATTGCGGCAAACGATAGGGTGCTGGCCAAAGCAGTCGCAGTTACAATTTTTACAAGTTTCATCTTATCTAACCTCGTTGAGATTTTCTGCCGTTGTCAGCAGGATTGAAGCAGATTGCTATCTGTAACAATCTGCAAGTTAGTCTACGGGGGAAGGGTTCTCTATCAAAAGTTATTATGCGTACCCGGGTAGCCCTTCCCCCGAACCCTCATTCCTAAGGCATGGTGATGCTGATTTCACTGGCATTCCCCATGTAATAGCGCTTCACTGTAATGGGAGCGCCAGCTTCAAGTTGGTCAAGTTTTTCCAATATTTTACTCTGCTCCTTGTCAGCGGCCAGTGGTATCTCTTCAACTGTCATGATGACGTCGCCACCCAACAGTATTTTTTTGTCATCGATAATTGCCGGGATCAGTCCGCTGTTAATTCCTGCTTTTGCTGCTGGCGAGTCGAGAGATACTTTCTGCACCAGCACTCCGTAATTATACGGGTAACCGATTGCAGTGGCGAGTCGCGGCGTGATGGGAACCGAGGTGATTCCACTCCATATATGTTTCCCTTCCAGCATCAGCTTTCGAGCACTGTTTGATGTCACCAGAAATCCAAGTCCTTCACTTCCACCCGATTTGGTTTCCAGATGACTGACGATGCCGATGACTTCGGCGGATGCGTTAAATACAGGCCCTCCCGAACTTCCCCGGTTGATGGTTGCGTCAGTCTGCAGGAATTCACCCCGGGAAAAGGCATCACCAAGCTCTTTTCCGCTATAGCGGGCGCTGATATGCCCTGCAGTGAGTGTATGTTTGAACCCGTAAGGATTAGAGATGATAATGACCTCCTCACCGATTTTGACCTTGTCGGAGTTTCCAAGTATTGCCGGCAGCAGGTTTTTTGGCGGGTTCTCCAGCTTGAGCAATGCGAGATCAGCAGCAGGCTCCGAGCTGATGACATTAGCTCGGATTTTTTCACCATTGGTGAATTCTACCAGCACTGCATCAGCAGTCTGAACGATATGGGCCGCAGTAAGGATTTCCCCGTCATCACTGATAATGACGCCGGAGCCGATACCGGAACTGGAGACAGTATCTCCTTTTCTGATCGGAGTGTTATCGGGGGAGTCGAAGGTATGCAGAACAACAACGGATGCATTGACCTTTGCGAAAAGGCCACTGTAATCCCGGGCATTGGCGCCGCTCAGACAGCACAGGAGCATCACACCGATGAGAGAACGAGCGTTTTTTGACAAGTTGAGGAGTGTGCTAGCCATGAGTATATATGTATGTGATCAATGGAGATCGGTTACTTCCCTGCCTGTCCTGGTATTCCCCCTTCAAATGGTTGCTCATCGGTAATTGGCGGCTTAGGCCCGCACTCCACCTTGAAGCGTTCATCGAGTGCTGATCGGCGCAGCGGTTTACCTTTCAGATTCCTGATCTCCTGTTGCATTTGCAAGCATTTGGCATCCCTGGCACTAGTCTCGGGAACTTGCTCCGCAATTGACTGGGGAGTATCGCCAAACATGACGGAAGGTTTTTGTTCAGCCCAGGCAGCGGTGGAGATTACGAGGCTTGCGGCCAGCAGCAACAGAGTTTTCATAACAGAATTCCCGAAAATCCAAGAGTAACTGTCGAGCATAGTCTCTTCATCTAGCCAAAACAAGGAGCGAAAGAGATTTGTCTGATTCCTTCTTTGCAATCGCTGCCGTTTCAGATAAAGTTTACATATCCCTCATTCCTGTAGAAGATGTGTATATATGGTTCCTTTTTATCCAAATTTCAGGAGGGTTAAGGCAGGGAAATTGCGCTCTACTATCGGTTTTAGTTTGCTGTTGTTCGTCTCTGCCTGCGCCACCCGCCCCCCCGAATCAGCTGATTTGCGCGCGGTTGACCCTGTTGGCGCAGTGCGCCTTTTTGATGCCGGGCAGCGAGCCTATCATGTGAAATCAACACTCTCTCACCAGTCGCATCTGCAGATTCTCGCCTTGTCCGGTGGCGGCGCAGACGGCGCTTTTGGAGCCGGGGTTCTCAGTGGCTGGAGCGAAGCGGGAGACAGGCCTGAATTTGATATTGTTACCGGCGTATCAACCGGCGCGCTGATGGCCGCCATGGCGTTTGCCGGCCCTGAATACGATGATGAGCTTGAGGAGGTCTACACGCAGACGGAGAGCGGAGATATCTTTCGCAACAAGTCGTTGACGGCGGTATTTGGCGATAGTCTGCTTGACTACACGCCGTTGAAGCAGCAGATTGAAAGAGTGATCGACCAGGCCTTGCTGGACAAAGTGGCGCGTGAACATAAAAAAGGCCGCCGGCTCTATGTGGCCACCACCAATCTGGATGCAGGAAAACTGGTTGTGTGGGACATGGGGTTGATTGCGGCCAGTGACCACTCGAGGCGTGTACGCATCTTCCAGAAAATATTACGCGCTTCTGCTGCGATACCGGCATTTTTCAAACCTGTCTATATCAAGCCGGATCCGTCTCGTGAAGAGCGGCAGATGCACGTTGACGGTGGCGTCAAGGCGCCGGTGCTGATCCGCTCATTTATGTTTTCTCACCCGGCGCGAAGGCGCACCCTGTACGTCATTATGAACGGCCAGATGAAACTTGCGGAGGCGACCGAGGCAGTGAGTCCGGAAGTTACCGGCATCACGCAGAAAGCAATCCAGGAGTTGATGAGAGGCTTGACTTACAAGACTCTCTACCAGGGGTATGTGACTGCGCGTCATGCAAAAGCCGATTTCCGCATGATTGCCATTCCTGACGATGTCAGTGCAACTGAGGATGCGCTGGAGTTTGATCCTCAGGAGATGCGTGAGTTGTTTGAGGCCGGAAAAAAGCTGGGCCGTTCGGGCAAAGGCTGGATGAAAGAGCCACCGAGGCTGCATGATCTTGAGCGGGTTTCCGCCAGGTAGCGGATAAGCTTTCTGTGATAGGTTTACTCCTTGCTACTGTGATAAAGTTCGATCCTGGTGACGACCACCATTTTTTGTAACTGCAGTTTTTTGAAGAGTAATAATTTATGAAAGCAAAAGTCATTACAGGCATGGCCCTCGCAGCGGTCATGACCAGCGGTTGTATGACCGAAGATGATCCGAATCGTCGCGCAAAGATGGGCGCCATCGCCGGCGCCATCGGTGGAGCGGTGATCGGCCATCAAATTCAAGGTGACCATGGTCGATATATCGGCGCTGCTCTCGGAGCCCTGGCTGGTGGTGCTGTCGGCAACTACATGGACAAGCAGCATCGCGAATTGAGACGCGCACTTGAAGATGAGTTGAGAGCCGAATATGTCACGCTTGAGCGCATCGACAAGGACACCATCAAGTTAAGCCTCAGCAGTGAAGCCTCTTTTGGTGTAGACCAGAGCCGAATCAAAAGCGCGTTCAAACCGGCCTTGAATCGGATTGCGAGCGTCATGAGCAACTACGATCAGACGGTTATCCATATCGTCGGTCATACGGACAACACCGGTTCCGCCGAGCATAACCAGAGGCTCTCAGAGCGCCGGGCGGAGAGTGTCGCATCCTATCTCAGCAGTCACGGCCTCTCTTATAATCGTCTCCTGACCTATGGACACGGAGAGGATGAGCCGCGTGCAAGCAACAACACGGCGCACGGACGCAAGTTGAACCGCCGCGTCGAACTCTATATCAATGCACTGGTTGAAGGACGCGAGCGGGATGCGAGGAGATCGCCGTACTAGCACGGATTTCGCGGTCGGAAGACCGCTCCTACAATAAGAATATAAATTGCTGTGGGAGCGGTCTTCCGACCGCCATGGATGGCGGAAGTGACGACAATGCAGGAGCAATTTTCGGCTGACCGCGATTGAGCTTTCATTCAACCGTAAATCGTGTGCCAAGCGCCTCTGAAATTGTCCGTATATTCGGAAACTCCACCGTTCCGCAATAGGGGTAGCCGTTTCTGCAGATCATTTTTCTGACATTCGGCTGCTGTGGATCCTTTAACCACATGTGTACCTCGTAAAAACGGGACTCATTGCAATTCAGAATATTGAAAAAGCTCCCTGTGAGTTCATCGCTGACGACACGCTGATTTGCACGGGTCACGATAAAGCGTCCCGGCTTGACGGTTTGCGGCTCTGTTGAGACCCTGTTGACCTGAAACTCACAGTGGGTTTCAAAGAGGTTGGCGCCGGTGCTGCCCCTGCCATGTTGAAAGGTCAGGTGTGCATTGTTGCGTGGAATGGTGATCGGCGTTTTCAATGTGAAGCTGCTGATGCCCTGGCTGTAGCGCAGCGCCTCGGCGCTGACGCTGGAGAGAGCGCATACAAGGATGATGAATATGATGGTTTTCATTGGGATCTCCTGTTAATTTAAATATTCTTAGCGACTCTCAAGCTTTCGACACTGCTTTACTTTAATAGTGCGGCGGTGGGATGTTGCCGGTCTCCGTGGCCGGCAGAAATTCCTGCAACGATTTGATGTGATCGATCAGCGCTATCAGCTGCTTCTCCATCTGCTCGATGCGTGACTGCTGTAAATGCAGCTGTTCACTGAGACTCTCGATGCTGCGCTCATGATCCATCTGCACCATCTGCAGTTCGGTTATCTGCTCGCTCATTCGAACACCACTGTGCGATTTCCGCAGGTAAGAATGTTGTGGTTGAGGTGCTGCCATACGGCGCGCGCGAGTACGATTTTCTCCAGGTCACGCCCTTTTCGCACCAGGTCGGCAACAGTATGTGCGTGGGTAACCCTGACGACATCCTGTTCGATGATTGGTCCGGCATCGAGCTCTGCTGTGACATAGTGGCTGGTTGCGCCGATGATCTTCACGCCGCGCTGATGGGCGGAGTGATAGGGGCGTCCGCCTGGAAACGCGGGTAGAAAGGAGTGGTGAATATTGATCACGCGCTGCGGGTAGCAGCTGACAAACTCTTCACTGAGAATCTGCATATAGCGTGCAAGCACCACAAAGTCGATCTGATAACGCTGCAGCAGTTCTAACTGCAACTGCTCCTGCTGCTGTTTGTTTTCTGCCGTTATCGGCAGGTAATGAAAATCGATTCCAAGACGTTCCGCTGCCGGCCGCAGAGTTTCATGGTTGCTGACGATCAGCGGGATCTCTACACGCCACTCTGCAGACTCATAGCGGGCGAGAATATCGTAAAAACAGTGTGGCAGCTGCGACACGAACAGCGCCATGCGTTGTACATCAGCTGACAGATGCAGCTGGGAAGTGATGCTGAAGCGATCTCCAACCTCTGCTGCAAAGCGCTCTTCTATCTGCGCAGCAGGGATACTGAATTGATCCAGTGACCACTCGACACGCATAAAAAAGAGCTGCTGCTCGACATCGACATGCTGGTCCAGACGCAGTATGTTGCCAAGATTCTTGAAGATGAAGTCGGTCACATGATGCACGATGCCGCGCTGATCGGGGCAGTGAATCAGTAAAATTGCGGAGTGCTGCTGGTCAGCCATCTCAGATACCATACTGCAGGCGATAGTTGCTGATCGGCGTGAGCCACTCCCTGAATTGCTCTGACTCTTCGATAAACTGGATCAGATCTTGCAGCCGGGCAATGGCTGCAACGGGAATCCCCAAATCTTGTTGCACCTCCTGAACGGCGGATTTATCTCCCTGGCCGCGCTCCTGCCTGTCCAGCGCAATAACGACTCCTGCCGGCTCTGCATTCTCCTGGCGAATGATATCGACAGACTCCCTTACAGAAGTTCCTGCGGAGATGACGTCATCGATGATCAGTACTTTTCCCTGCAGTGGGTGTCCGACAATGACGCCGCCTTCGCCGTGATCCTTCGCCTCTTTGCGGTTGAAGGCGTAGGCGACATCGCGTTGATGCTCGTCATATAGAGCGGCGCTGGTGACGGCCGCCAGCGGGATCCCCTTGTATGCCGGCCCGTAGAGTACGTCGAATTCAATGCCGCTGTCGACAATTGTTTGGGCATAGTAGCGGCCAAGTCGGGCCAGGCTGCCGCCGGTGTTGAACAGGCCGGTATTGAAAAAATAGGGGCTGAGCCGTCCGGATTTGAGGGTGAACTCGCCGAAACGGAGCACCTCCTTTTTGACAGCAAAGTTGAGAAAGTCGCGCTGATAATCTTGCATAGCAGTTGTCCATATCAATGGTAATTAGCATGTAACTATTCAGTAGCAGCTGGTTCGTTACTGTTTGCGGGCATATCTTCCAGAAAACGCCGTGAATACCTCCATGGTCGCTTCCGGCGTCCTGCCTTGCGCGACACTGATACATCCATGTATGGCGTAGGCAGAAATGCTGCATCTGCCGCACATGGATGTGCTAATGTCGTGATTGCATGGATGCAAAGGAACGACCCTGCCTCCTACGTTTCTTGCAGATACGTCCACAAACAGTAACTTGGCTGGCAAAATTGTAAGTTCTCAATAATCCCGCGCATTGATCTTGATAACGTAGGATGCTGCTGAGGAACGAAGCGCATCGATCGCGGGTTTACTCGACAGATGCGCTTCGCAAGCTCAGCAGCATCCTACATATTTGTTGCCTTGCACGGGGTTATTGAGAAATAACGCAAAATTATCCAGAAGCTGAATAGTTATATTGCCATTTTGTAAGTAGTTAGCCACTTGTTCAAGTATTATCTCTGTGTGAACAGAAAAAAATCTTACCTGTTGATCGCCGTACTCCTTTTTTGCACTCTGGTTGCAGCGCTTTTATTCACTCTGCCGGGGATAGTGCGTCATCAGCTTGAAACACGCCTCGCCGCGAGCGGTTTCGAGTTGCAGAGCATGGAAGATGCATCTCTGGGACTGAATACGGCAGACATCAGCGAGATGCAGCTGCGATCAGCTGAAGATGGCATGTTGATCAAACTGGGCCGGATGCGGCTGAGGTTTCAACCGGAAGATTTGCTCTCCGGCACTCTTCAGGGCATGGATTTTGGCAATATCGAGATTCGCCTGCCGGAGTCAAAATCGTTGCCGCAACTGGAACAGTTGCGTCAGCTCAAGACGTTTTTAGATGATGACTGG